>NZ_JBAELF010000056.1:0-12067 GCF_056211015.1 Candidatus Egerieousia sp. | reverse complement strand
AGGTGTTGCAAATCTTTATTGAGTTGCCTAAATTTGCTGGCAGTCTGCAGGAAATCAACGAGCATACACCATTTTTGGAGAAGTTGTCATACGTCCTTATGGAAATGGCCGACTGCGCCGATATTCCGGACAATCTCAACGCCCCTATGCTGGAACGCTTGTTTAAAGCTGGTGACACCGCTAAGATGAAACAGGACACCAAAGACAGTTATATGAGATCCATCCTCGGGGAGGCCGAATACGAAGCCAATCTTGAAGACTGGAAGGAAGAGGGTCTTGCTGAAGGTCGTGCTGAAGGCCTTGCAGAACGTCGTGCTGAAGGCCTTGCAGAAGGTCTTGCTGAAGGCCGTGCGGAAGGTCTTGCAGAAGGCCATGCAGAAGGCCGGGCAGAAGGCCGGGCTGAAGGAGCGGCTGAAAGCAAGTGCAAGATAGCCCGGAAAATGAAGGCTGAAGGCCTTGCTCCAGAAATAATTGCCAAATGCACAGGCCTGACCATTGCTGAGACAGAAAGCTTATTGCCATGATACAAACCATTCTTTCACTTCCAATACTTCTGATTCATTTCATTGTTACCAATCCCGGTGAGGATGCCTCCAGACAGATCAATGTGAACTGGCACTGCAGCGAGCCGGGGAGCTGCATGCTGCTGATGAAGGATTATGAAACCATCGCTGTGAAAGCTGAGGAGAAATTGTGGTCCTACCCGAAAGGGGATTCTCTGTTTCAGCAGCAGAGGTATGTGTGCTCGGTCTCGCTGGATAATCTGGAGCCGGGAACCGATTACAGTTACAGGATTGCAGCAGGGAAGGATACGAGTGACGTGCGTTCCTTCACAACGGCGAGCGGTTCCAGGTCCTGGAATTTTCTGGCTTTCGCGGATTTTCAGCATGCGTTCAATGAACAGGCGCACAAGATTATTGCAAAGGGTATGGAATTCAGCGCAGGCCTCAATGCCGGGACTGGTTCCGGCCGCACAAAGGCTGGCAAGGCGGTGTCGGGAAGCCAAGCTGAGAGTGCTCCGCTGGTCATCTGCAGCGGCGATATGATTGACACGGGCGCAAATGAGGAATCGTGGAGATGGATTCTTGGCACGCCATTGTTCGGCAGGTTCATATATGCCGCGGCACCCGGTGACCACGAGTTCTGGGGAGTGAAGCCGGCGGGCGAAAAACATATCCCCCAGATGGAAACGCCTGCAACATACAACGCAATTTTCAACAATCCCAGGAACGGTGTTGAGGTTTACAGGAATTCCAACTATTATTTCTATTACAACAACGTGCTGTTCGTAGCGCTGACACTGGGCGATTCCAACACTTTCCTTTGCGGCAACTTCATACTCGAGGCAGAGTGGTTCCGCAAGACAATCCTTCCGCTGAAAGGAAGCTACGACTATCTGGTGGTCTTCGGCCACAAGTCCGTTTTCGGCTCCTACAAGGAGGACAGGGGAGTGCGCAAGTATCTTTCCCCTATTTGGTACCCTGTCTTCACCGAGGCCGGGGTTGACCTTGTGGTGAGCGGGCACGATCACATGTACTCCAGAACCTATCCGCTCAAGGATGATTCAGTTTCTTCCACCGGCGATGGCACGTTCTATCTTGATCTGGGCTCTTCAGGCAACAAGTACCGCGAGCCGGACGAAGGCCTTTACAGCGATGGTCTGCACGCAAAGGTCCTGAACCTGAAGGCGGAGCCGCAGACTCTGGGCGCCTCCGTTTCAGTGGACAGGAAGAGGATGGAAGTACGCGTGTTCAACCTCAATGGAGAAGTTGTTGATTCATTTGTTGTTCCGCGCAAGCGATAGGACCGGCTGCAGTGGTTATAGCTCTGCATTCACAAAGAGTATGTCTCCTGAATGAATGAGCGTTCCGCCATCGGGGATGATTGATTCCTCGCCTCTGAGTATCATAAGAATCTGTTCGCTGTTTCCGGCATTGTAATCGGAAATGCTGCGTCCCTGCCATTTGCTGCCGTCATTGACCTCCTTTTCAATAATGTGCAGTTCCTTGTCGCTGGAATATGACTGTGAGCAGAAAATGACTATGTCACCGGCGTTGATTGTGGTATTGCCATCAGGTATTATCCTGATTTTCTTTTCCGGATCCGTTGCGGACGGTTTTACCACCCTGCATATCAGGAGACCTTTCGGAAGCTTCGTTTCCTTGAGCTGCACTCCGTCCCATCTGCCGCCGCGCTCTATTGTCAGTTTGCCGAAATGGATTGTTGTTTCATCTTCAAAATCGCTGAAGGACTTCATCACGTCGTTGCTTGTGTCAATCATGTCAAGTTTGCGTGAAACTTTCGGTATCAGCGTTCCTTCAATCCCTATTGATATGAGAACTATGCAGAACACTATGCTGAAAATATCGTTTTCAATTCCCGCACAGCCCGCGCTGGCAATGATTGCGAATACAATGGATGATGCTCCGCGCAGACCTGCGAAATTTATCAGAAGCTGTTGCTTCAAGGGATATTTCCTGAAAGGGGTGAGGATGGCTCCTGCTGCAATTGGCCTTGCAAGGAGCAGCAGCACCGCTGTTATCACTATCGCCGGTGGAAAAGCATTCCATAAAGCATGGGGTCTGGCAAGCAGGCCAAGGATGAAGAATATTATCATCTGCATAAGGCCGTTGATTCCGTCAAAGAATCCTACAAGCTTCCTTCTGCCGTGGAAAGTGCTGTTGCCCATGATGATTCCAACAATGTAAGCGCTCAGGTAGCCGTTTCCGCCGAGAATGTCCGGGAGGGAATATGAAACTATGGCAATGGCGAACACCATAAGGGAATCGAAGCCGGAAGTCGGGAATGACATGCGTCTCATAAGGAACAGTCCGGCCTGTGCAATGAGCAGACCGCAGACTGTTCCAATGACTATCTGAGCGAATATCATCCATATTATATGCCCGGCATCTGTGTTTCCATTGATTACTGAAATCATTACGGCCGTGAGCATGAATGCCGCAGGGTCGTTGGAACCGCTTTCCACTTCAAGAATGGATGCTGTGTTGTTCTTCAATGAAAGCCTGTTGTTCCTGAGTATGGAAAACACGGAAGCGGCATCCGTTGAACTCACAACCGAACCGAGAAGGAAACTCTCAATCCAGCTCCAGTTCAGTGCATAGTGGCAGAAGAGCCCGGTTAAAAAAGCAGTGGCAAATACACCCAGTGAGGCCAGCAGAGCGGACGCGAGCGCAACGCTTTTCGCACTCTTCCATCTTGTTCCGAATCCTCCATAGAACATTATGAAAATGAGTGCAACGGTGCAGACATCGGAAGCGTATTTCCGGTCATCGAGATATATGGGTATGTGTCCCACATTGCCGCAGGCTATTCCAAATACTATGAACGCCAGCAGCATTGGAAGTCCTCTTCTGGTTGAAGCGCTGTTGAGCAGGACGCATACGAATATTATTATCCCAAGTATCAGTACAGCGGCGCTGAGGCCGGCTCCGTTGGCTATGGATGTCATTGTTTTAGAGTTTTAAATCGTATTTGGCAAGGGTGTTGAGCTGGGCTTTACTGATTTGTGTCAATTCGCACTGGGCCTGGCAGACACCTGAAGAATAGTCGAACAACTGGGCATACATACTTGGCTCTCCCTTGAGATAATATATTTCAAGCACCATTCCTCCCTGTCTTGAGGGATTGAGCTCAAGTGTGTCTGACTTTCCCTCTATGTATTCTGCAATTTCAGCTTTACATTCCTGCGGCAGCATGTAATCCTTGAGAGAGAACATTCCTTTTTTGCCCGGCAGTATGTAACCGGTCTTGTAGAATGGCAATATGCACAGACCTGTAAGAACAATGCAGACTCCGAGGCCTGAAAGTGATGGAACAATGATTGAAAGTATTATGCCGGCGGCAATGATGCCCCAGTTGACCAGATGGTCGGTGAATCTGTATACGTGTTTTGCTTGTAAAGTATTCATGTCTTTTGTTATGCAAGCGGTTTGTCTTGTTGAACATAGCCTGGACCGTGCGCCACTTGCAACAGTTTTACTGTTCGCACAATCCGGGTCTTGTAACGTAGAATGAATGCAAAGGCCATTGAATCCGTCAGGAATGATGAAAAACAAGTTGGTAGGATTCCTGAAAGATTACCAAGCTGGTTTCTGAGAATGACTTTGCATTGAATACAGAATGAATACTATAAGCGCAACTGGCAGATTGAGTGGATGTATCTGCCTGTGGAACGGATTCCCGAAGCGAATTGCCTTATTTCTATTTGGAAGGTGCAGAAAGTGTGCTTGTTGGCAACCTTTCCAGCCTTTATTGTTCTGGATGATGATTTGCTTGAGTTCTGAACTCTTCTTGACGAACCGTTTGACCTGAAGCAGGATGTGCTGCTTGCATCCTCGCTGGATAAACAGGGATTCCCCGAAGGGGTGAGGCCAACGTGCTTTATATTTGAAGCAGTGTTATTGGAATAGTCCACCTGCGCAAATACAGCCCTGTACGGAATGACTGCGCTTTTCTCCACGGTTTTCAGATTGCCGCTGAGAAAAGAGGACAGAATGAACGTGATTATGACCAATAAACTGCGCATGACAATTACAGATTCTGGAGAAGGCCGCCAAGGTTGGTGGTGAGAAGTTTTACACCGATTGCAAGCAGAATGACTCCGAAGAATTTCCTGAAGATTGATATGAGAGTCTTGCCAAGAATGCGTTCGAGTTTGTCAATGTTGCTCAGAACCAGATAATCTATGACAATGTTTATTAACAGTGCTACGAGAATGTTCAGAGGGGCATATTCGGCGCGCAGGGATATTATTGTGGTGAGCGCTCCGGGACCTGCAATGAGAGGGAAGGCTATAGGAACCACTGTGGATCCGCCGGAAGCTGGGTCATTCTTGAAGATTTCAATGCCGAGTATCATTTCAAACGCCATTATGAACAGGACAATGGAACCGGCAACGGCGAATGAATTGATGTCAACGCCAAAGAGGCTGAGGGCCGCATCTCCGAGGAAATAGAACACTATGAATATTCCCAGGGATATGAGTGTGGCCTGAAGAGGACTGAATTTGTTGCCGCTCTGCTTGAGCGAGAGGAAAATAGGAATTGACCCCGTGATATCTATGATAGCGAACAATACGAGAAATGCGCCGGTTATTTCTTGAAGTGAAAGCATTTATGAACTGATGCGTTAATATTCGTTTTAATATATGCGGTTTGCAAAAATAATCACCGTTGAGCAGAATTGCAAACAACTGACGTTGGCAGAGGCTCGTTTCCTTCTCCGCTCCTGAGGAATACGGCTATGCAGTTTTTATATCCGCTTGTTTGCAGGTAATGCGCCTTGCAAAAAAAAATGCCTTTCCTGAGCAAAATTTTTTTGCAAGCCGGTCACCTGCTACCTCAGATTCTTTCCGCAAGTCTTCGCATTCCGCAGGTTCGCACCCTCCGTTAGGCCGCTGATGCGGCCCATGTTTGACTGCGGCAGTCACTTCATCTGAAAAACTTCGCCTTACCCGGGCGAAGCTTTTTCATATTCCAGTGCCTTGCTGCCATCGTGCTGAATACCCTTCAACAATGGGGCATTGAGCACACTTGGCCAGGGAACGAATGGTCTGGCAACAGCGGAAGCGCCAATGGAGCCCTTGAAAGCTCCATGTAGTGCTTCATGCTGTAGACGCTGGCTTGGGTATAAGGCCAGCGGCGGTGCCGCATTGCTTCGCCAATCCGCCTCTTCATTCCGTACAGGATTTGCCCTTTTCCTGTACGAAACGCCTGATTTTTCCTATTCCGTACAGGATTGCCCCCTTTTCCTGTACGGAATGTCCGATTTTTCATGTTCTGTATAATAGAAAATGGCTTGTTCTGTTTGTTTATGGTTGAGTGGCTTTTGCGAATTGTATTCAGCGCGCTTGATACTGTGGTTGTGTTATTTTTTGAATTTGTAAAAAAGAGTTACCTTTGGCAGTTTTTAGATTTATACACATATTTTAATGAAAGACATTGAAAATCAGTTGAGATCTGCCAGCCGCAAGGCATCAGGCAGTGGCGCACGTTCAGCCGGGAGAGGCTCAATGTTCGCCGGTTTGGAAAGTTTGGAGAGTTTTGACGAGGAAAAGCCTAGGTCAAGTCGACCTCGCAGAGATGATTCAGTTGAGGAGAGACCAAGAACAAGAAGGGCTCCTCGCAGAGATGATTCAAGTGAGGAAAGGCCAAGGGCAAGAAGGTCGTCAAGGAGTGAGAATGATGGCGAAGAGAGACCAAGGACAAGAAGGGCTCCCCGCAGAGATGGCTCGGATGAAGAAAGACCAAGAGTAAGAAGGTCGTACAGAAGCGAGAATGAAGGAGAGGAGAGACCAAGAACAAGAAGGGCTCCTCGCAGAGATGGCTCGGATGAAGAAAAGCCAAGGGCAAGAAGGTCGTCAAGGAGTGAGAATGAGGGCGAAGAGAGACCAAGGACAAGAAGAGCTCCTCGCAGAGATGGCTCGGATGAAGAAAGACCAAGAGCAAGAAGGGCCTACAGAAGCGAGAATGAAGGAGAGGAGAGACCAAGAACAAGAAGGGCTCCTCGCAGAGATGATTCAAGTGAGGAAAGGCCAAGGGCAAGAAGGTCGTTCAGAAGCGAGAATGAGGGCGAGGTAAGAAAGCCAAGAACCAGAAAGACATTCAAGAACGAGGAACTGGAGGAGAAGCCTGTAGTTGCCAGGAAGAAAAGAATATCCGATGAAGATGTTGAGAGATTGAACAAATTCATTTCCAACAGCGGAGTTTGCTCAAGACGTGAGGCGGACAAGTACATCCAGGCAGGTTTGGTAAGCGTTAACGGTGTTATTGTAACCGAACTCGGCACAAAGGTGAAGATGGGAGATGACGTGCGTTTCAACGGCGAGAGACTCAGAGGAGAGGAGAAAGTTTACATCCTTATGAACAAGCCTAAGGATTTCGCAACAACCGTAAGTGATCCTCATGCAGACAAGACGGTTCTGCAACTTATTGAGAACAAGGTTAGTGCAAGGGTATATCCGGTTGGCAGGCTTGACAAGGCAACAACCGGTGTCCTCCTCATTACCAACGATGGTGATCTGTCTGAAAAACTTACACATCCTTCTTACGAGAAGAAGAAGATATATCAGGTTACGCTTGACAGGAATTTCAAGGCAAATGACTTCAGCGTCCTGCTCGAAGGTATAACACTTGAGGACGGACCGATTGCGGCCGATGACCTGTCATACGTTGGAGAGGACAAGTCCGTTGTTGGCGTTGAGATACATTCAGGCAGGAACAGGATTGTAAGAAGAATGTTCGAGCATCTTGGTTACAAGGTTAAGAAGCTTGATAGGGTATATTTTGCAGGCCTTACAAAGAAGAACCTCAGACGCGGCGCCTGGCGTTTCCTTACCGAGCAGGAGATTACTATGCTCAAGATGAACTCATATAAATAATGGAAGCCATGGGACACAAGGCAGGTTTCGTAAATATAATAGGCAACCCTAACGTTGGCAAGTCAACCCTTATGAATGCCTTTGTTGGGGAGAAGCTTTCAATAGTTACTGCAAAGGCCCAGACCACCAGACACAGAATAATGGGTATAGTCAACGGAGATGACTATCAGATGGTTTTCTCCGATACCCCCGGCATTCTCAAACCAAGCTATATGCTCCAGCAGAGCATGCTGGATTTCGTTGACGGCGCAATAGGCGATGCAGACATCATACTCTATGTGACCGACGTTGTTGAGAAAGCCGACAAGAACATTGAGTACGTTGAGAAGCTCAACAAGGTTGAATGTCCGGTGCTTCTGGTAGTAAACAAGATAGACGAATCTTCGCAGGAAGAGGTGCTCGCACTTGTTGAGCAGTGGCATGAGCGAGTGCCAAAGGCTGAGATCTTTCCGGCCAGTGCAAAGGAGAAATTCAACCTTGACACAATATTCAACCGCATAAGGGAACTGCTTCCACAGCAACCGCCTTGGTATGACAAGGATGTTTTCACGGACAAGAGCATGCGTTTCTTCGCTTCCGAAATCATAAGGGAGAAGATTCTCCTGAACTACAGTCAGGAAATCCCTTATTGTACGGAAGTTGTGATCGAGAGTTTCCAGGAGGGGGAGGATATGTACCGGATAGAGGCCGTGATAAATGTCATGAGAGAGTCTCAGAAGGGCATTATCATAGGTCCCAAAGGCATGGCACTCAAGAAGGTGGGCATCCAGGCCAGGAAGGATATGGAGGAATTCTTCCAGAAGAAGATATTCCTGAGCATGTTCGTTAAGGTTGATGCCGGCTGGCGTGAGAACAAGAAGGAACTCAAGAAGTTCGGATACATCCAGTAGCTTGTGTAACTATCGCCAGTGTAAAATTATTATTAATAAGTAAGTTCACAGAGATAAAGATGGCAGAGGATTTTGATGATATCGAGTTGGTTGAGGAGGAGGAAAAGCAGGAGGAAAGCAGGTTCAGCAAGTTTACCGCCGATACTTCCGGAAGCAAGTACAAGCTTACTGGTATGTATCAGGACTGGTTCCTGGATTATGCTTCATACGTTATTCTGGAAAGGGCGGTGCCGCACATTACCGACGGCCTGAAGCCTGTGCAGAGGCGTATCCTTCACGCAATGAAGATGATAGATGACGGCCGCTTCAACAAGGTTGCCAATATCATAGGCCAGACCATGCAATATCACCCGCACGGAGACGCCTCGATAGGGGAGGCTCTGGTGCAGCTTGGCCAGAAGGAACTTCTCATTGACTGTCAGGGTAACTGGGGTAACATTCTCACTGGCGATAGTGCAGCTGCTCCTCGTTACATCGAGGCCCGTTTGAGCAAGTTTGCGCTTGACGTTGTCTTCAATCCCAAGACAACAGAGTGGATGAGCTCCTACGATGGAAGGAATCAGGAGCCTGTGAACCTTCCGGTGAAGTTCCCGCTTCTGCTTGCGCAGGGAGCCGAGGGAATTGCCGTTGGTCTTGCTTCAAAAATTCTTCCTCATAATTTCAATGAACTGATTGATGCCGCCATTTCCTACCTGAAAGGAGAGGAATTCCAGATATATCCGGATTTCCCAACCGGCGGTCTGATGGATTGCACTAAGTACAACAACGGACTTCGCGGGGGTACAATCAGGGTGCGCGCAAGGATAGAGAAGATTGACAAGAAAACCATTTCCATTACCGAAATACCTTTTGGCAAGACAACCGCAACCATCATTGACAGCATAATCAAGGCGTCTGAGAGAGGCAAGATAAAGATCAGGAAAGTTGATGACAATACGGCCAAGCATGCCGAGATTGTAATAACCCTTCCAAATGACGTTTCGCCCGACAAGACAATTGACGCTCTGTACGCATTCACGGACTGTGAGGTGTCAATCTCGCCGAACTCCTGTGTGGTAATGGACAAGCATCCTCACTTCATGGGGGTTGACAAGATCCTCAAGTACAATGTGGACTACACCGAGCGCCTGCTTCAGACAGAACTGGAGATAAGACTGGGAGAACTCGAGAGTGAGTGGCATTATTTCTCTCTGGAGAAGATATTCTTTGAGAACAGGGTATATCGTCTGTTGGAGAACGATTCCAGAAGCTGGGAGGTACAGCTCGACGAAATATACAAGCGGATGCTTGATTTCCAAAGCCTTGTGCTCAGGCCTATTACAATGGACGATATCAACAAGCTGGTTGAGAAACCGGTCCGCAAGATATCCAAGTTCGATGTGAAGGAAGTTGAGAACAAACTTGCCAAACTTGAATCCGAGATTGCCAAGGTCAGAAAGGATCTCTCAGACATCGTGGGCTTCACCATCAAGTACTACAAGGCGCTCAAGACCAAGTACGGCGAGAATTATCCAAGGCTTACAGAAATATGCAGCTTCGAGAACATTGAGGCAACAAAGGTTGCGGCATCCAATGCCAAGCTGTATTTCAACAGGGCCGAGGGCTTTGTTGGAATGGACCTCAAGAAGGACGAGGATGCTGAGTTCATCTGTGACTGCTCGGACATTGATGACGTTATTGTATTCACCAAGGATGGCAGGTTCAAGGTTTCAAGAATCACTGACAAGGCTTTCTTCGGCAAGAACATAATATACGCAGGCATTTACGTAAAGAACGATAACAGAACCATTTACAATGCCGTTTACCGCGATGGCAAGGCAGGCAACGTGTATGTGAAGAGATTTACTGTGCCTGCTGTGACCAAGGACAAGGAATACGATCTCACAGCCGGTTCCCCTGATTCAAGCGTTCTTTGGTTCACGGCCAACCACAACGGCGAGGCTGAAATCATCAAGGTGTTCCTCAGACCGAATCCAAAAGTGAAGAAACTGATTTTCGAGTACAATTTTGCGGAACTTGCAGTCAAGGGACGCACCGCAAGAGGAAATACTCTTACCAAGAATTCAGTCCACAAGATACAGCTCAAGTCAAAGGGCGTTTCCACCATCGGAGGCAAGAAAATATGGCTTGACACCGATGTGAACAGACTCAACGACCAGGGCCACGGAATGCTTCTGGGCGAGTTCCACGGCGACGACCAGATACTTGCCGTGTTCAAGGACGGAACCTACTACACAACAAACTACGACCTGAGCAACAGATATCAGGGCGAAATAGAACTCATCTGCAAGTTTGACGAGAGCAGGACTTACAGTGTCCTCTACTTCGATGGTGAAACCAAATTCATTTATGTGAAACGCTTCAGTTTCGAGAAGTCCGACAACATGCCTCAGAGTTTCATATCTTCTGCCAAGGGCTCTTCGCTGATAGCAATCACCGCCTGGGATGAAGCAAAGATGGAAGTGGTGTACGGCGGACGGCACGAGGGGCGCGGAAGCGAAATCATAGACGTTTCCGAATTCATTGGCAAGAAGGGCTTCAGGGCAAAGGGCAAGCGTGTTTCATACTATGATGTGGAGCGCGTTGAGTTCATGCCTGAGCCAGAAGAGGAGCCGGAGGAAGAAATGGCTGAGGCTGGAAATGCCGAAGATGACAATAGCCAGATGGATGTTGACGAACTGTCGCTCTTTGATGAGGATTCGCTTTCATTGTTCTGACAAGCCGTTGGGTTGAAACTACACTTATGATCATAGCACTTTGTGGATATATGGGTGCCGGCAAGAGCACGGTTGGCAAGTATCTGGCTAACCTGCTGTATGCTCCTTTCGTTGACCTTGACGAGTATATCTGCAAGCGTTCCGGCAAAAGCATACCTGAAATTTTTTCCGAATCAGGAGAGAGCGCTTTCCGCATTCTGGAACAGCAGTGCCTGCAGGAACTGATATGCAAATATGAAGAAGGTTGTTCCGCCTCATCTGTTGGTGTCAGCGATTGTGATATGCCATCCGGAATGATTGCCAAAGGACTGGAAGATGAATTCGAAATACTGAACAATGAGTGCGAGGCTGAAAAGGTGTCATGCGTGCTGTCGGTGGGCGGCGGAACACCAACGACCCCTGCATGTGCTCAGTTGCTGCGGACACGGACTGTTTGCTTTTATCTGAAGGCATCACCGGAGTCCGTTCAGAAAAGGCTGTGGAAGAATCATTCCCGGCGGCCACTGCTGGCAGGAAAAAACAAAGAGGAACTATTCGACTACGTTGCCACTATGATGGCTGAGCGCGACCCCGCCTATCTGGCCTGCTCACATCATGTAATTGCTGCATCGAACAAATCCCTGGCCACCATAGCCCTGGAGATAGCAAATTTCTAAAATCAATGGCTTGTGGTCTGTGCTTCCATAGCTTGCAAGGATAATTCACTGTTTCCATAAATGCAAGTCAGGAGGAAAGGATTGCGGGTCAGGCCCGCAATGACGCAGAATGGCTCGCAATGACGGGAGTATTCGTACAACGAACGGATATTTGGTATTTCAGTTATTTTATAGTATTTTTGCCGAAAATAGGTGATATATCAGTTATCATATAAGAGCGGCGGTATGACAAATTTTGACACAATTGCTCTATTGGGCCAGAGGTTCAAGGCTTATAGGAAGGCCCTTCATATGTCACAGAAACAGCTGCACAATAAGACAGGTGTGTCCCTGTTCACGATAAGCAGCTTCGAGAACGGCAATGGACAGGGGCTTTCCCTCTCCCACTTGCTTTCCCTTCTGAAT
>NZ_JBAELF010000055.1:0-3584 GCF_056211015.1 Candidatus Egerieousia sp. | reverse complement strand
CGAATAGCACGTCTGCTTGTGAACTTCATTCTGGCACGACATGACTATCCAATGATAGTGGTAAAGAGTGCCGATAAGGAGAATTACCTGAATGCTCTCAGTACCTGCGACGGATTTGTAGGTACTGCACCATCAGCTGGTTCTCATGCCGAAATAGATCAGATTCGTCCGTTTGCGGAATACATTGAAAAGTGCATGGAAAGCGCACTGGTCACTTGCATCAAGGCAGGAAAGGGCGAAAGCATCGAAGAGGATGATGACTTCATGAAGGAGTTGCGTATCGCTCAACGCATGAAAAAACAACAGGATGCCGAGGCCGCAGCTTTGAGGCATAAATGCCCTGATGAGGTCTGGAACGTATTGGAATATGTATATTTCCCAATTTCAGAGTCTCTGCGCAAGGCCGTGGATGTGGCTGATCAGACATTCCGTTTCTCACAAGTTGAGAAGTCAAACAGGCTTTCTAAGACGAAGGAAGCAAGAGGTGGTCTGCATGTGAATACAGTGATGAGAGGTTATGACAACAGTCAGGTCATGGACTATGTGGATAACGCGGAATCAATGTGGTTTACCTGCCGTATGATGTCGCCACAGGAGCCAAGAAGACCCAACTTTGAGATTGAAAAGTCATTCTATATTGCATTCTTCGAAGACCATTATTTTGTAAATGGCATCTTGAACAAGAACTTTGCTTACGGCAGTTATCCTTCTGAAAATGAGAAACAGCAGATTGTGTCTCAATTCAAGAAGGATGTTTTGGCAGAAATCAAGGAAAAGATGTAGTGGCAAACTGTATTTGCTACGTTTTCGCAGTTTATGATAATGTAGCAGATTTTATGATAACGAACATAAACATTGAAAGATAAAGTGGAGTTGTACTCGTTAGTTAAGAATAATATGATAGGAAACATTGACATACTGGTAAAGGAACTCTGCAAACTTCCTAAAGAAATTGGGTGGGTAGAGTTCAAGCATAATAACAGTGAACCAACCATGATTGGCGAGGACATCAGTGCACTTGCTAATTCTGCTACTCTCAACGACCGTGACTATGCTTATATGATATGGGGTGTAGATAACGAGACTCATGCGATTGTTGGTACTACGGTTCGGCTTCCGTTGGAAAAGAAAGGTGAGCAGGAACTGGAAAACTGGCTTCGTTATCTGCTGTCTAAGAATGCAGACTTTGAATTCCTTGAGACAGAGATTGAAGGCAAACATGTGGAGATGATTCGCATTCACAAAGCTCTCAATGAACCAGTCTCGTTCCAGAAGGTTGACTACATCCGAAGTGGCAGCTATACGAAAAAACTCCATGAGTTTCCGGTGTTCCGCACTCAACTTTGGGACAAACTCCGTCACGCTCAGTTTGAGGATGTATGTGTCAAAATTGATCAAAGGTATGAGGACATTATCCGATTGCTGCAGGTGGATGCTTACTTCACTCTACTTAAGATTCCACAGCCAACAGAGAAAGATTCTGTCGTACACTACCTAAGTGAGGATGGCATAATACAAAAGCAAGACAACGGTTTTTATTCCATTACCAATCTGGGCGCAATTCTCTTTGCCAGAGATTTGAATGATTTTGCCAGATTGGGACGTAAGGCAATGCGTGTGGTGCAGTATAAGGGCATCAACCGTCTGCAGATACAGAAAGAGGAACCTTTCAACCAGGGTTATGCTGTGTGTTTTGAGGACATGGTTCGTTATGTCAATGCTTTGCTTCCAGCCAGTGAGGAAATGAATGCCGTACGGCTTTCGACAACAAGCGTATTTCCGCTTCCATCGGTCAGAGAAGCCATTGCGAACAGTCTGATCCACCAAGATCTTTACATTACTGGGGCTGCACCAGTAGTAGAAATTTTTGAGAACAGAATGGAAGTCACAAATCCGGGTACTCCACTGGTTGATGTCATGCGTATCATTGACAATCCGCCAAAATCACGAAACGAGAAATTGGCATCTCTTATGCGGAGACTGAAGATGTGCGAAGAACTCGGACGCGGATGGGATAGAATGGTGCTGGCTTGCGAGGCCCAATATCTGCCTGCACCACGCATAGAGGTATTTCAAGAGAATACAAAAGTGACCTTGTTCGCGGAAATGGAGTTCGGTAACATTCCGATGGAGGATAAGCTTTGGTCATGTTATCTTCATGCCTGCTTGATGTACATTCAAGGCGAAGCTTTGACCAATAAGTCGTTGAGAGAACGGTTCTCGTTACCGGAGACATCTTCGGGCAGCTCGTCACGTCTCATTAAAGAAGCCGTGGGCAAAGGGTTGATAAAGTTACTTGATCCAAATACCGCTCCACGTTACATGAAGTATATCCCGGCTTGGGCATAAAGTTAACTTGCCGGTAACTTGCTGACAATTGGTAAAAGATGAATCTGAAAACAGAATTGTATTGATAAATGGCTGTATAATAATGAAATGAGCATTTCTACCAAAAAATATTTTAACTTGCTGGTAACTTGCTAGGATTGATAAAACCGAGAGAAGAAGATATATCTGATCATGACAGATAACAAGAAGAAAATACAGAACGTCCTCAGTGAACAGTTCAACAAGAACCGTTACATATTCTGGTATGATGCTGACGGCACGATGGAAGAACTGGCTATGGGTATGGAGATAGAGGGCGTGGAAATGCTCACTCTGAATCATAATGCCTTCTCACTGAAATACCGCATACAGACAGGCGGACAGCCTGACCGGGGATTTCTCATATATAGCAAGGAACCTGAACCGGAACCGGCAGGCAACTGGCTTCTGGACTTGCAAATGGAGGGTGTGAAGTTCAGCGCCGATATGGCCTCGCTTTATGCTACGGAGTGTAACATACCACTGGAACTGAAGAGCCGTATTGTTGATGAGCATATCGCGTTCTTCAAGGATGAGAAGAATAGGGCCAAGCTGGCAAACATCGTTCACCAAGGCATGAACGGCGCAGACATCATTAGCGCCATGCTTTCAGTGACCACAAAATCAGCTCTCGCCACATACGACCAGTTGACCTATATCCTGGCAGAAGAGTGCATAAATGAAAATACGGCAATTCTTGACAGATTGGAAAAGTACAATCTGCTGTCCGTCTATTGGGAAATGGCAGAGAGCGCTTTCGGTTATGATAAGGAACGGCAGATAAAAGACCTTGTGATTGTACTCTTCAAGGATGAACTTGCAAGCATCATAGATCGTGGCACTCTGACCAATGAGGCGCATATTTTTATGCGTGATTGGCGCGACAGCCGTCAGTATGGAGCCATGCATAAGCAATGGGCCGAGGCTTTGGAAACGGAACTTGGTGTCATGCAGCAGATTCAAGGTGAACCTATCGAAAAACTGGTGCGTATCGAGACCTTCCCTTGCGTGGATAAAGTTATTGCCAAATACCTGCATAAGGAGGTCAAGAACGAGACCATCACCACAGAGAAGGTGGAATCCATCGTGGATGATCGTAGAAACAAGATCTTCTTCGGTGTAGCTCAGCATACCATCAATGCAATGCTCGAAGCACGAAGATTGTTCGAGGACATTGAGAAGAAGATGGCAGGTTTGAGCATTACATCGGCAGATGA
>NZ_JBAELF010000054.1:0-20209 GCF_056211015.1 Candidatus Egerieousia sp. | reverse complement strand
CCCTCTGCTTTTCCTTTTCTATCAAAGAAATTGCGCTTGCTCTTGCTATATCGCTAAACTTTCGTTTACAATATTTCCTTGTACTGCAAGTCCACTCTTCCGAGTGAACCTGTCTTACTGTTGCATCATGTCAATGAACTCGCCCCGCCATTCCGAACGGGACTGCAAAGGTAAACCTATTTTCTTATTTCGCAAACTTTTTTGAAGTTATTTTTGAGTTTCCTTGAAAAGAACCATTGCCTTTGCAAGCTGGTCAGGACACGATGTAGGCTTATTTCCGCACTTAACGCCTGATAGTTTGGTAATTGCGTCATCAACTGTCATACCTTTGAGAAGAATGCATACTCCTTTGGTATTGCCGGAACAACCACCAACAAAATATGAATTCTGTATGACATTGTTGGAATCCACTTCAATGTGAATCAATCTTGAGCAAACACCTTCAGGCTGATATTCTACAATACGCCAGCCTTTAGCGTTCTTAGTGTCCAGTTTGAATGATTTTTTGTCATCAGACGCCTTATTTGCAGGCACTGCGCTGAACAACCCTGAATGTCCTTCTGACGCCTTGCCTGAAAATGGAAGCGCCAGCAGGAGTGCTGAACCGAGCAACTTCGCTCCGAAACTTCTTCTATTCATAATCAGTTTATCTATAATTTTTACAAAATTAATTTCAGAAGCTCTAATTAACAATTTTAATGCCAAATTATTGGATAGGAAACAGAACCATCGCTGTAAAAAAGAGAAGCCGGTCAAAAGGCCGGCTCTCTATGTAGAAAGTTGTATATAATTCTAGTAACCAGGGTTCTGCTGTGCGCCAAGACCAGGGTTAGCGTTAATCTCATCCTTGTAAATAGGGAGAATACACTTGTAGAATGATCTGTTAATGATGCTCTCTCGGTGAGTGACCTTTACGTCAGGAGTCTCATCGTCCATGTAAATGGTTGAGTTGGTTCTGATAAGATCCCAGAATCTCAAACCCTCGCCAAAGAACTCCTTGTCCTTCTCATCAAGAATCATCTGAACGGAAATGTTGTCCTTTGTGATTTCAGGCTGTGTATTGACATACCTGTTTGATGTGATAGATGTCAGATACTCCGCAGCTTCCTCTTTACTGCCGGAACGCAATGCAGCCTCAGCAGCAATGAAATACATCTCCGACAAACGAATGAGCTTGACGTTGACAGCTGATGATGATGCCTTGCCATCGCCCGTTCCGTCGGTGTTTCCGAAATACTTCCAGCATGAGCCATATCTTATTCCATCTGTTTCAGGATAGTCCTCAGGATGATCTTCACCAACCTGATCCTGATCCATGATACCCCATCTTACATCGTTTTCAATGTCGCTCATGTCCATAAGTTCAAGCCAATATTTGCTTGCCATGAAAATCTGGTTGTTTCTGCCGTTTCCGCCGCCGAGTACATACTGACCGCCAATGCAGCTTGTTGCGCCAAGATCGCCCTCGTTAACACACATAGCAAGTTCGAAGATTGACTCGCTGCCGCCCTGAGTTGCCCAGGATGCCACCCAGTTGTCCTTTGTATACAGAGCAAACTGTTTTGAAGCTATAATCTCCTTTGCAAGGGCCAAAGCTTCTGACCAGTTTTCCATATCCATCATCATTCTGGCCTTGATTGCCCTGTTTGTCCAGTATGTCATATAGCCGACTTCAGGTTTCACGGCATCTTCAAGATATAACGCAGCCTTGTCCAAATCAGCAATAGCCTCTGTGTAGACTGTAGCCACGGACTCTCTCAGCGGTTGTGCATCTGCTGTAAGGGAATGTTTAACTACAGGAACGCCGTATGAATTCTTGTCATCATTGTAGCACTTGCCATAGAGACGGCAGAGGTCGTAATGAAGCATAGCGCGGATTGTAAGAGCCTGTCCGTAATATGAATCATACTCTCCTTCAAGGAAGTCAACGCAATTCTCGCATCCTTCGATGATATTGTTACACAACATTATCATATTGTATCCTGTTGACCAGAAACCTGACATTGAGTAGCTGGTAGCGGAATGGTTGTATGCAAACATATAATCATATCCACGCCCATTTGACTGAATGGTAATATCACCGCCTTTAGCGTCTCCGTAAAGGATGAAGTTCCTTCCGTAGAAGCTGCTGGTTGTCATAGCATTGTAAAGACCGTTGAGCATAACCTTGGCATCTCTTGGACTGGTGATACTCTGGCTCGCATCCGCCTGGTTAGTAGGTGCCACATCCAAAAAGTCCTTGCAAGAAGTGCAAGCAAGCAAACCTACTATCGATAAAATAATATATAGTTTTTTCATATCCTTATAAACTTTTTAGATTAGAATGAGAACTCTACGCCAAATGTATATGTCTTGACATTAGGAGTCTCCCAACCTCTTGTACCATAAATACCAACCTCAGGGTCAACATTGTTATATTTAGCCCAGGTGAGGAGATTGGTTCCTGTGAAGAATACTCTTGTGTTTGTCAAGCCAATCTTATTGATGATTGTCTTAGGGAAATTGTAAGACAAAGTCAAAGTTTTGAGTCTGAGGAAGCTTCCGTCATGGATGTGACGTGTACTGTACTGCTCGAAGTCCTCTGCATCGCAACCTACGATTCTAGGAAGTGTACCATTGGTGTTGGCATCTGTCCATCTTTCTCTCCACATACGTGCGGAACGAGGTCTCTCCCAGAAGTAACCATCATCGATTGTATTCTGCTCACCTGCATCGTAGAAGTCACCTATCTTGTAGTTGAAGTTCAAGTTCAATGAAAGATTCTTCCAGCTTACTTCTGTATTGATACCACCGAATACATCAGGAACGAGATTACCGATAATCTTTTCATCTGCATCGCCGAAATCATATACGACGTTTCTGCCGTCCTTCTGGAAATCGCAGTTGTCATTGTTTGAATACCAGATATTGTATCCGGTTGCAGGATCCACACCTGCCCATTCGAGACCGTAAACAGCAAGCATTGACTCGCCCTCTCTGTAAATGAACTGGCAGAGATCATCACCGCCTGTAGGATCATACCAGATTACATCCTGACCTGTTGACTCGCCTTCCTGTCTGTAAAGTTTGGTAACCTTTGATTTTGTGAATGAAGCATTCACACCCAGACTCCACTTCCAGTCTCTTGTAGAAATGATATCACCGCTGAGTTCAACCTCAATTCCTTTGTTGTTAACCTCTCCGAGGTTTCTGAGAACTGAAGAGAAACCTGTTACCCTTGAAATAGGAACATTCATCAACAAATCCTTTGAGTCTCTGTTGAAGTACTCTACAGTACCGTTCAAACGGTTATTGAACAGACCGAACTCAAGTGCTACGTTGTATGTATAGGAAGTCTCCCATGAAAGGTCATTTGAAGCAACATTGCTTATGTATCCACCAGGTGACTCCTGATAGTTTGCACCGTAAGCTGCCAATGCGCGCCATCCATAATTGCTTGAAGGAAGTGTACCGTTAACACCATAAGAAGCCCTGAGTCTGAGGTTGCTCAACCATTCAACGTTCTTCATGAACTTCTCGTTTGTAATTCTCCAGGATGCTGCTACGCTCCAGAAGTTACCCCAACGTGTATCCTCGGAAAGTCTTGAGGAGCCGTCTCTACGGAACGAACCGGAAATGTAATATCTGTTATCGTAGTTGTACTCAGCCTTTGAGAGGAATGAAAGCATTGCATTGCCCCAGCTGTATGCGTTGGCGTCAAGAACACCGGCTGTTGCAACAGTATGCAGAGATGCTGTTGAAAGGTTCTTACCCTCAGCACGTCTGAAAGTTGATTTGTTCTTCTCTGCCTCCCAACCTGCGAGAGCGCTTACAGTATGTTTCTCACCGAATGTCTTGTTGTAAGAAAGGGTTGTGGAAGAAACGAGTTTCTGTACCTGAGTATCCATTGACACAGCTCTTGCAACAGGCTCTCCATCTACAACAGGTGCATTGAAGTGGTCGGCGCCAATATAGTATTCATCCTTTGTGTCGGTGTTATCAAATGAGAATACGGTCCTGGCATCGAGTCCATCAAGAATGTGAACTGTGAGAGTCTCATTTGCAGAAATCTTCAATGTTCTTGAATCATTATCCCACAAATCATTGTAATACAAGTTGTTGTATGCATAGCTGCCATATCTCTCTGTCCAAGGTTCACCTGTCTTATAATCGGTTGGCCAGTAAACTCCCCAGAGGAGGTTCCTTGACTGCATGAACAAGTTTGAAGAGTTGTTCCAGGTATCGTTGTAACCTGATTTCCTTGTTGAAGCAAGAGAAACGTTTGTTGCCAGTTCAACATACTTTCCAATCTTCTGGTTCAAATTAACACGGCCTGATATACGATCATAGTTGTTAATCTTAACCCTACCCTGATCCTTTGTATAAGAAATTGAAGTGTAGTAAGATGTATTCTCTGTACCACCGCTTGCGCTCAAGTCATAGCTCTGGAACATTGATGTACGGAAATATGCCTTCTCCCAATCATAGTACTCGCCTGTCTTATGATTGAACTTACCGTCTGTTCTTGCTGTAATTACAACATTGTCATAACGGCCTGTACCGGAAGCTGCAATATCATAACCATGCTTGTTGAACTTTGTATTCAAACGTTTGATAGCATCTGCAGAAGAAGCAGGAGCATCGCCTTCGTTGCTGCTGGTCCAGTAGTAGTTGTAATCCCAGAATGTCTCATAGAGCATCTGCATCTGCTGCTCTGGAGTAGAAAGCTCATAGTTGTTGGTTGCCCAAGAAGGTGAGAAACCGAGGGAAGCCTTGAAAGTAATGGTTGGTTTGCCAATCTTACCTTTCTTGGTTGTAACCATGATAACGCCGTTAGCTGCACGTGAACCGTAAAGAGCGGAAGCAGCAGCATCCTTCAATACTGTGATTGACTCAATGTCTGAAGGGTTGAGAGTGCTCATTACGTTGTTGGTAGAGTAGGTGTAATCACTCATCTGTCCGATATCACCTGAAATTACAGGAACACCGTCGATAACGTAAAGAGGCTCGTTCGATGCGTTCATTGAACCGATACCACGGATACGGATATTAGTAGCGGAACCAGCCTGACCTGAAGTCTGGGTCATCTGCAAACCTGCAACCTTACCATTAAGAGCATTCTCAAAAGAAGTAGCCTGAACATCCTTGATGGCATCTGCCTTTACTACAGAAGCCGCACCGGTATAAGTACCTTTCTTTGCAGTACCATAAGCTACCACGATAGTTTCATCAAGAAGGGTGGTTTCCATCTTGAGAACAGCGTTGATTACTGATCTGTTGTTTACAGGAACTACCTCATCTGCGAAGCCGGAAAGCTGGAACACCAAGGTAGCGTTTGAAGGTGCCTTGATTTCAAATTTACCATCATCATCTGTAAAAACAATAGTCTTGGTACCCTGAACCAATACGCTTGCGTATGGTAGCGGAGCCCCGTCATCACCGGACGTAACAGTACCGGTAATGGTAGTTTGCGCATAGGAAACAACAGCAAACAATGCTGCCAGCGCAAATAACACAATTTTTTTCATAGGTTGAATATTAGGTTAAAATTTGGTTGAATTTTCTGCTACGAGCACAAATTTAAGAAAAAAAGTTCAAGAGACAACCAATCTGAAACTTAAAACAAAAAAAATAAAAAAAAGGGCTGGCACAATGGCCAACCCTAAATAATCTGATAAGAAGCTTTCTATTAATATCCAGGATTCTGCTGGAGATTAGGATGAATTGCTATCTCAGACTCTGCAATTGGGAGAACAACAATATGCTCATTCCAGTCAACAGAAGGATAGGTACGAGCTACTACGTCTTCCTTGTCATAATTGATATCATGGGTGATAGCCTTGCCGTTTCTGAGAACGTCAAAGAATCTCTGACCCTCTGCAGGGAACTCCTTGAAGCGCTCAAGAAGAATGTCGTCCAAAGTTGGAGCATTATTCTTTACTACAGTTTCATCCCTTCTGCTTACAACTTCATACAGATAGTCGGCAGCCTTGCCTGTGTTGCTTGTCTTCACAGCAGCTTCGGCAGCCATAAGATATACATCACTCATACGGAGAACCTTGGCGTTGTTCCTTCTGAATGTGAAGCCCTTGTCGAGGTTGCCAGGGAACTTGTTCAACCAGATTTCCTGAACATAATCCTTTCCGTCTGAACCTGTGAGAATGTACTCCTGCAACATTGTACGCCTGATATCATTTTCACCAAGTGATTCCCTGTACTTCTTGGTAGGAACTATGCAGTGACCGTCATTGTCTTCGTTGTTCTTGCTGAAGTGAAGGTCTTGATAGATTGTATAGAAACCACCATCATCATCAATGTCACCCTTGAGTGATACGAGGAATTCAAGAACAGTCTCAGGCTGGTTCTCGTGTCCCCAGTAATCAATGTAGCCTTCCCTTGAAACGAGAGAATATACACCTGAATTGATTACCTCCTCACAGTTTGCCAATGCTCCGTTATTGTCGCCCATGTACAATTGAATTTTAGCAAGCATTGCTTTTGCAGCCCAGTAATTGAAATGGCCTGAATTCTTGTCTTTTGAAAGTCTTCCAACAGCCTCACCAAAATCAGCAATGGCTTGCTGGTAAGTCTGTGCAACTGTTGTACGGGTCATTTCCTTGGCCTCTGATGCAGAAATGGTCTTGTCAACGATGACTGCACCGAGCGATGCACCATTGTCCTTCAAGTAAGGATAGCCGTAGAAACGTGCGAGATCAAAATAGCAAAGACCTCTTACTGCATAGCACTGGCCAATGTAATCGTCAATGACAACTTTGTCTTTTGCAGATGAACTCTCATAGAGAGGGCCAATGTTCTCAAGATAAGTGTTACATCTGTTGATTACTTCATAATAACCCATCCAGATGGAACCGAAGTATGTGTTCTGAACTTTATCGAACTGAAGATTGTAAACGGTCTTGAAACCCTGGTTGTTCTTTGCAGGATAAAGTACATCGGAACGCATATCACCCAGAACAGCAAAATATGTGCTGTACATGGTGTAATACTTGAACGGTGTGTACAGACCGTTGCAAGCAACGCCGGCATCGGCAACGTTTGTCAACGCTTCGGAAGCAGGTACGGAATCAGTTGGCTTGGTATCAAGGAAACTTGAATTGCAAGAACAAAGACCTCCAACCAATGCAGTGATTACGAAAATGCTATAAATAAACTTTTTCATTGTTCAAAATTATTAATTGATTAATTAGAAACTAACCTCCAAACCGAGTGAATAAGTTCTCAAAGGAGGCATCACGAAGTTGGTCTCACCATGGTTTGCAATTTCAGGGTCAACGTTAAGACCTGAGAATGTCAGCAGGTTGGATCCTGATACATAGAAACGCACATTGGTCAAGTTGATCTTGTTTACAATATTCTTAGGGAGATTGTAAGAAATGGTTGCATTCTTGAGTCTTACGTAATCTGCGTTCTTAATCATACGTGTTGAGTTGTAATAACCTGAACCGATATCGGCAACACGGATAGGAACTGAAGTGTTGGTGTTCTCAGGAGTCCACATGTTGGTCTGTCTGGTAGAAATGTTCCTATGTGAGAAATAGTATCCGTCACTCTCCATCTGGTCAACTGCACAGTCCCAGATATATCTTCCGAATGAATAAGACCAAGCCATTGAGAACTGGAGGTTCTTCCAGCGGAGATCGGCATTGAAACCACCGAATACCTTTGGAATTGATGTCTTGCCGTCAATTACCATGCTGCTTGCATCCTGAACGTCGTCAACCGGAGTATAGTCACCCATATCCTCTGTAAGTACCGTACCTGCAGGGATTGTTTTTCCGTTCTTATCCATGATGTCCCTTGACAAGGTTGTGCCTTTCTGATAGAGACCACCTTTGGCAAACATTGCAGTACCTGTAGCAGGATCAACTCCAAGGAAGTTCCTTGTGTAATACTGGTAGAAGCAATATCCTGCTCTCCAGATATGTGAGTAACCGTCTGTCTGGTACTCTCCCTCTTCTGCAAGTGAAAGGACTTTGTTCTTAACTGTTGAGAGGTTTGCACCAACTGAAAGATCCCAGTCCTTGCTCTTGAGAATGTCAACGTTTAATGATACCTCAAGACCTCTGTTTCTCATTGAACCGATGTTTGTAAGAGTTGATGTGAAACCTGTGATAGAAGGTATCTTTGCGTCAAGGAGAAGGTCTGTGGTTTTCTTCTCATAGTATTCGATGCCGATTGTGTATCTGTCAAAGATTGTTGCGTCGAGAGCTACGTTCCAGTTCTTGTTCTTCTCCCAGGTAAGGTCTGTATTTGCAAGGTTGTAAGGATAGCTTGCACCTGAATCACCATAGTTGGTGAAATCATACAGAGCCATATATCCATAATGATCTGAAGGGAGTGTACCGCTGGTACCGTAAGAAGCCCTGAGTTTTGCATCGTTCAACCATTCAGCATCCTTGAGGAATGCCTCGTTTGAGAATCTCCATGAAGCGGATACTGACCAGAAGTTACCCCAACGTGTTTCCTTTGCAAGTCTTGAGGAAGCATCACGTCTGAAAGTACCTGTGATATAGTACCTTGAATCATAATCATAACTTGCGCTGCCGAGCAATGAAAGCATTGTGGTGTTACGTCTGTATGAATAACCGTCCTTGTTTGTTGCTGCAAGAACTGACTCTTTTGCACCCATGTATGAGAAGTCTGTCTGGCTTGCTCTGGTATATTTGAACATTTCTCTTTCTGCCTCCCAACCTGCAAGAACGTTTACGTGATGCTTGCCGTTGAAAGTCTTGTCGAATGTTGCTGTTGTTGAGCTTACTACCTTGTTCACGTTCCTGATACGGTCTGAAGCATAACCCTCACCGTATGCACCGAAGTTAGGGTGACCGTAGAACCAGCAGAATTTATCAACCTCGTTCAACCAGTCGCTGCTGACTGTGGATTTGATCTTAACGCTCTCAATAGGAGTTGCCTCAATCCAGCCTTTGAGCAAAAGACGGTTCTGCTCGCAGTCATTGAGCTGAGCGTCGTATGTAACCGTAGGGTTTCTAGTCTGGAATGAAGAGTTCCAAGGCTCATTATAAAGCTCGCCTGTGTCTTTGTACTTGTATGGCCATCTTTCGTTGAGAATTACCTTCCACTGATAGAATGGGTTGTCCTTTGATGACTGACCGTCCTGGTGACCTGTCTGATACTGCCAGGAGTACTGGAAGTTACCTCCAACCTTGATATGTTTGTTAACCTGAGCGTCGAGGTTCACGGTTGTTGAGAATCTCTTGAGGTAGTCAATTCTCACAACACCCTGCTGATCCTTGTAAGCAACGGAAGCATAAACCCTTGCCTTGTCTGAACCACCGGAAATGTTGTACTCGTAATCCTGTGAAACACCAACGTGGAAAAGAACATCCTCCCAGTCCTTGTAGATGTACTTGCTCTCGTCTCTTGCAGGATAGTACCTGTTAACCCTTGCCTGAGCATACTCCTGAGCTGAAGAATAGTCCCCTTCCCACTCATCAGGATATCTCATACCATAATTATACCAAGCTGTGTAATGCATCCACTCCTGCTCTGCATCTGAAGCTACAGGATAGTTGTTGTATGCAAAGTACGAGAAGCCAACGCTTGCCTTGAAGTTTGAAACCATCTGGCCGTTCTTACCTTTCTTGGTTGTGATGAGGATAACACCATTTGATGCACGTGAACCGTAGAGTGAAGCTGCAGCGGCATCCTTAAGAATGGTGATTGACTCAATGTCTGAAGGGTTGAGGAAGTTCATTGAACTGGTTGACATGTTACCTGATGACCAGTCACCTGTGGTGGCTGCGATACCATCGATAACATACAAAGGCTGGTTGCCTGCGTTGAATGAACCGTAACCACGAATGCTGATATCAGCTTCAGCACCAGGCTGACCTGAATAAGAACCTACCTGAACGCCAGGAGCCTTACCTGCGAGAACCTGCTCGAAGTTTACTACAGGAGCATCCTTGAGAGCAGCCTCTTTCACAACAGAAGCAGAACCTGAATAAGATCCTTTCTTAACTGTTCCGTAAGCTACAACCATAACGTCATCAAGCAACTCTGTCTCGGTCTGGAGAGTTACGTTAATAACGCTCTTTCCATTTACTGCAATGCTCTGTGTGGTGAATCCCATCTGTGAGAATACCAGAACTGCATCAGCAGGGGCCTTGATTTCATACTTACCGTCATCGTCTGTGAATACCAATGTCTTGGTACCCTCAACCATAACATTTGCGTACGAAACTGGGCTTCCATCATCACCGGAAACTACCTTACCGGTAATGGTTGTTTGCGCATAAGAAATCACAGTTGTGAGGACTGCGAGCGCAACAAGCACGAATTTTTTCATAGAAATAATTTAAGTTAATAATTAGGTTTGGTTATAAATTTCAATCTATACGCCTTCCTTGGCTATTACACACCATGGTAAGCATACAAAGTTAATTAATTTTTATAAAAAACCAAGAGTTTTCCGGAATTTGAAAGAATTTTATTCCAGGATGCCAGCACTATCTGCAACGCATTCCTCCAACTGAACCGGTTGCATTGTTGGAAGCAGTGGCTTTATAGCCTCATACCGTTCAGGGAAGTACCTTTTTGTATAATAGAACCCGGGCTTTGCTATATAACAAGAATGTTGTCTTTCGGACTTGCGAAGCACCCTGTCACACACTTCCCAATGCGTTTTAGGTCTTATTTCATTCCTCCAGGAGAA
Source organism: Candidatus Egerieousia sp. (assembly GCF_056211015.1). Taxonomy (NCBI): domain Bacteria; kingdom Pseudomonadati; phylum Bacteroidota; class Bacteroidia; order Bacteroidales; genus Candidatus Egerieousia; species Candidatus Egerieousia sp. The sequence goes on along the minus strand of NZ_JBAELF010000054.1, from coordinate 9,534 downwards.
TCCGCGCAAGGTCTGCTCCTCATCTGAAAGATTATAAACCGGCAGAGCGTTGTTGGTTATTTTCTCAATGTACTTGATTCTCTGCACCTTCCTGTCCTTCAGCTTTGCGCTTATCATCCTGGCTTCCTTCTGGTTCATTATGGTAATAAGAGAATCCTCCCTCAGATATGCATTGAGAGAAGCACCACCCAAAGCGTCGAAACGTACTATATCATTATTCTTGAAGAATCCCACCATCTCAGTACCCTTAATCTGATTGAAATGCGTGCTATCCTCCATGGATGCTATGAAAGCATTTGAAATCATATTGGCCTTGTACAGCTTTCCCTGGTCAAAGACAATCTGCATGCTGTCGGAAGTTAGCTGATGCTTGGCATCACTCCATAGAACAGGATCCGTGAACAGCCTTGCTATGGAATCAATCCCAGTATAAGCCAGTGAATCGCATTTCCCCTGCACATTGGACTTGAACATCCTTACATTATACCAGGCATCCACAAACAATATTTTTGTAGTATCCACCGGCGATGGCACAAATACAGAATCGGCGCCGCCATCTGGCAGGCTGTCCCTCATTGGAAGTTGTTCGCCTCCCAGACTCATTTCCTTGAACACTGAGCCTGTACCGCCTGCAGCACTGGTATCTCTCACAGCAGGAGGCTTTGGCCCCGGACCTTCCTTCAAGCGCTTCAATGCAGCCCTGTAGGCTTCGTGCTTCCTTGCAGCCTTCATCTCCTCTTCAGCAACCGGATCCTTCATTGCCAGTTCCCTCCTTTCAAGCGCCTGAGCTACAAGAGCACTATCAAGTTCATGCATCTCAAAAGCATACACATGCATGGTATCGGAAGCCACATAAGCAGTATCCTGCACCTGGCCTTCCTTCATGAAAGAAAGCAGCGACGGCTTCCTTGAAAGCACAATGTCAAAAGGCTGCTTCTTGTAGAAAGCCTCATCTGCAAAGACTATCGTTGACTGTGTGGTATCGGTAATCTGAATATTGTTCTGAAGATGCGCCTCGTCCTTCTTTGACCAATAGACAATGTTGTCTGCCCAAAGCTCCCTCTCGGGAGTCATTACATAACCATCGCGCGTAAGATGAAGAATGCTGCTGTCCCTCTCAATGAAGCCTTCGTTGGCCCGCACTATGTTTTCTGCGTTCCAGGCTGTGGTGTTGTTTCCCAGAAGCACCCGTCTGTTTCTGGTGTCATACTCTATTTCAGATGCTCTGACTATCGTGGAGTCGGTGAATGCCGCAACGTTGCTTGTGAATGAGAAAAGGTTCTGTGCGGAATCATACCTGCCGTCCATGCTCTCGATTATGGCACCGTCCTTGTTGGTCATTGCTCCGCCGGAATAGAAAACGCCTACACTGTCCTTGGTGTTGTAATCCAGAAAACTAGTATTTAGTACATTCCCCTCCTTGTCAAAGAGCGATACAAGGTTACCTCTGACTTCAATGAGATTGAAATCAATGCGGTACTTCATTCTTTCGCCAACCAGACAGGTTCTGTCCTGCATGACCTGAACGTGTCCTACCGCATCTATTTCATTGAGATTCACATTCCAGCAGGCGGAATCGCAATCAAGATATGTGTTGTTATGGAAAAACCTAGCCGGTCCTATTATCTTCCTGTATTTCATTCCGCCAATTTCCTCCAACTGCGCCGAGGATGCGTATATGAGCGTAACAAGCGAGTCCCTATCCTTGTTTTCCTGTGCGGAAAGCAGAAATGGGAGCAGTATCAGGAACGATAAAAGGAACAGCTTTATCTTATCCATCCTTTTGAACTGAATTGGCAATTCCTGAACAGGTCATCCACGTAAATGTAGTTCTCCACCTGCTTCTCCGCTATGAACTTGTCAATGGCCTTCTGCGCCAGATCTCCGTTGGCCACGTTCTGAACCACCATGAAATCATCCTTTATGTTAGCCACATGCGATGGCAGAATCTTCTCAAGGCGTATGATCTTGTATATGACATTGCCCCTTCCCTCATTGTCCAGTGACTCGAAAGGCTCCGATATCTCACCTTCCTTGAGGTTCCTGACTGCATTGTAGTCCGCAGGTTTGAGCTGATCCTTCTCAAAGAAGCTGGCACCGGTGTTCTCATCAATCATTATTCCATGATTCATTGCGGACTTGCCTTCGAAAGAATGCTTGAACGCAGCCCTGTCAAATGTTATGCTGTCTGCAAGTATGAGAGTTTTCAGGCTGTCCAGAGTCTTGAAAGCCTTGTTCCTGTCCTCGGAAGTATATTCCGGCTTGATAAGGATATGCCTTGCATTGAACATGTCACCGTTGCGCTCTATCATCTGAATGATATGGAATCCGTCCGGTGTTTCAACAACCTGAGAAATCTGTCCCGGCTTGAGCGCCATTGCCGCATCCGAGAATGCCGGCCAGTACAGTGATTTCGGAGCCATTCTCAGTTCGCCTCCTCTTGAAGCACTGCCTGGGTCCTGTGAGTAAATGGTTGCCAGAGTGGAGAAGCGCTCGCCGTTGAGGATTCTGTTCCTGAACTCAAGCAATCTCTCCTTGGCTACAAGACCTGCCGCCTCCTTTGAAGGATAGAGAACAATCTGGCTCAACTGGTACATTGTTGAAATTATTGGAAGCGAATCCTTGTTCACTCTTTTGTAGAAACGCTCCACCTGACTTGGTGTGAGGGATCCTGCATCGGACACAACCTTCTGCTGCATCTGCTGCGTGAGCGATGTCTCGCGTAATGTCTCGCGCCACTCCGCCTTGAGCTTGTGCACAGGCTTGTTGAAATATTCAGCAAGTTCCTTCTCGCCCCCAAGAGCGGTGAGAGCATTGTTCATTCTGTCCTGAAGCTCCATCTCCACATTATCCTCGTTCACCTTGAGGGAATCCAGCTTGGACTGTATCAGGAACAGTTTCTGCTTCAACAGATTCTCCAGTATCTCACATCTCACGTTCTGGGTTGAAATAACGCCCTGTGCAAGCATCATCTGCACCTCGGCCTCCAATTGTGACAGAAGTATCGCCTCATTGCCAACCACTGCTATGGTCTTGTCTATCAGACCATTACTATATGTCTGAGCGTTAGAACCGATGCCGGCCAGCAATAACAGCGAAACCAAAAAGCTCTTTGCAAGTTTCATTTTCCAATAAATAAAGAATCCGTTCATATCATTCAACAGCTTACCTGCTGTAGTTTGGAGCCTCTCGTGTAATGGTGACATCGTGAGGGTGGTTTTCAATCACGCCGGCTGAAGTGATTCTTACGAATCTTGCCGTCTGCAATGCAGGGATTGTAGCTGCTCCGCAGTAACCCATACCTGCTCTCAAACCGCCAACCAGCTGATATACAACCTCTGACAAGGTACCCTTGTAAGGTACCTGCGCTACAATGCCCTCAGGAACGAGCTTCTTCACATCATCCTCCATATCCTGGAAATATCTGTCCTTCGAACCTTTCTGCATTGCTTCCAGTGATCCCATTCCGCGATATGACTTGAATTTTCTTCCATTAAGGATGATGGTTTCACCCGGTGACTCTTCAACTCCTGCAAACAAAGATCCTGCCATAATTGTACTGGCACCTGCAGCAAGCGCCTTTACAACATCACCGGAATAGCGTATACCGCCATCAGCTATGATTGGAATCCCTTTCCCCTCAAGTGCTTCAGAAACCAGCATTATGGCTGTAAGCTGTGGAACGCCAACGCCGGCAACCACTCTTGTGGTACATATCGAGCCAGGTCCTATACCAACCTTAACGGCATCAACTCCGCACTCCGCAAGTGCCAGAGCGGCTTCTCCGGTTGCAATGTTACCTGCAATGACGTCAAGATGCGGGAATGTCTCCTTGATTGACTTGATTATCTTGAGCACATATACTGAATGTCCGTGTGCTGTATCAACCACAACGGCATCAACATCCTCTGAAACGAGTTTCTCAACCTTTGCAATTGAATCGGCGCCGACTCCTACTGCTGCGGCTGTCATAAGTCTGCCCTTGGAGTCCTTGCTTGCCTTTGGATTGTCCTTGACCTTTGTAATGTCCTTGTATGTAATGAGGCCTTCCAGATGACCGTACTGGTCAACGACAGGCAGCTTCTCAATTCTGTACTGCTGAAGCAATGCAGTTGCGTGAGCAAGATCAACACCGCTCTTTACAGTTATCAGATTCTCCTTTGTCATGACCTGCGCAACAGCTGTCTTGACGTCGGTCACGAATCTGAGGTCCCTGTTTGTAACGATTCCAACGAGATAATTGGCATCATCAACTACAGGAATACCTCCTATATGATTCTCACTCATCAGTTTGAGAGCATCAGCCACGCAGGCGTCACCTTTGATTGTAACAGGATTATAAATCATTCCGTTCTCCGCCCTCTTGACTCTTCTGACGTTGGCCATCTGCTGCTCAATGGGCATATTCTTGTGAATGACACCTATACCGCCGGCCCTGGCCATAGCAATAGCCATCTCCGATTCAGTCACAGTGTCCATAGCTGCCGAAACAACTGGCGATTGGAGAACTATGTTCCTTGAAAAACGTGTGCTCACGTCAACGTCTCTTGGAAGGACCTCGCTCCTTGCAGGAACGAGCAGTACATCATCGAATGTCAGTCCTTCAAATGCTATTCTCTCTGATAATTGCTGCATATACGAAAGTTTATAATCTACAAATGTAAAAAAAATCTTATATAAATTCTAATGCTTGATATATAGTTTGCCCTGAAAAGTCTCCCTCTGCTCCAATCTGTCATCAAGCATATGCAAAAGTTCAGTATTCCTTATCAGGCCCCAGGGCGTGCTGCGCACAAATCGCGGTGGTAGCTCTCCGGCAAATCGCTCAATGTAGAAATCGGGTCTGAGCCTCTCCAGTATGTCAATGAAAAAATCAATGTACTCCTCCAGGCCAAAGTGCACGAAATCAGAAGGATTCTCATCGTGCTCCCTTTCCATCGCAGTGCCTTTGACAAATTGAAGCTGATGGAACTTGAGGCTGTCTATCGCCAGTGTATTGATAAGATCAACTCCCTTGAGCATCATCTCACGGCTTTCACCGGGAAGGCCGAGTATGAAGTGGGCTCCGCACTGAATGCCTCTTCTGCGGGTCTGCTCCACAGCATAAACAGCCTGCTCGAAAGTGTGATGGCGGTTGATGCGCTCCAGTGTTGCGTTGTAGCAGCTTTCTATGCCGTACTCGATTATTACAATCCTGTTCCGCGCCAGGGAGGCCAGATAATCCAGTTTCTCCTCATCAACGCAGTCGGGTCGCGTGCCTATCACAATACCGCGCACCTGAGGATGACACAGGGCCTGCTCATAAAGGTTCTTAAGCACATCAAGGCTGGCGTATGTGTTTGAATATGGCTGGAAATATGCCAGGAAATCGTTGCAGTTCCTGTAACGCCCCCTGTGGAACTCAATGCCTTCCTCAATCTGCTGCGTGATTGATTTGTCAGGAGTGCTGTATGAGGGATGGAAAGCATCATTGTTACAATACGTGCAGCCGCCCAGCCCCTTGCTGCCATCCCTGTTAGGACAAGTAAAGCCGGCATCAATCACAATCTTTTGAAGCCGGCATCCGTATTTCTGCTTGAAGTACCCAACAAATGTATTGTATCTTCCCATCATCAGACTTTCTTGCTGTCCACAATGTCAAACACCTTCACCTTGAAAACGGCTTTCTTTACCTTGCCCGAGCCAAGAAGCGGTGCATGAGCGTCCGAAGGGAATATGGCCACGAAGTTTTCTGCGCTTACGCTTACATAATTGTCCGGAACGTCATTGGCAAGAAGGGCAATATCCTTTTCATCATCGTACTTGGCATCGTCCTCAATGCACTTCGAGCGGTCCTTAATGCCGTATGTTTCTATTCCTTCAAGGACAACGTGAATGTCTATGTATGAATCGTGAACCTCCATCGGGGCGTCATCGCCGCGGAGTTCCTCGCTTGATATGTTCACATAGACATCCTTGCCGGAAATCTCGTAACGGCCATCCTCCATGGCGGCCATATTGTTGGTGCGGATGAATCTGTACACCTTGTCAAAGTTCTTGTGGAAACTCTGATATCTCTCAAAACTTTTTACTGAATCAAGTATCATATTCTTAAAATTAATGACCACCCGCAACGTGGATGGTCATTTTTGACTTTTCCTATCAAGAAAAAATTATTTTCTAAGACCAAGGGCCTTGACAATATTTCTGTATCTCTCAATGTCAGTATCCTTGAGGTAATCAAGGAGTCTGCGTCTCTTACCAACGAGTCTGAGAAGGGCTCTCTGTGTGTTGTAATCCTTCCTGTTGCCTCTTACGTGGTTTGACAAATGATCGATACGGTAGGAAAATAAAGCAATCTGGCTCTCTGCTGAACCAGTGTCTGTATTAGACTTTCCGTATTTCACGAAAATCTCTTGCTTTTTGTCAGGTGATAAATACTCTGCCATAACGCTAAGAATTTGTTTTGTTTATTAATGGTTTCACCCTTTTACAAGGGACTGCAAAGATATACCTTTTTGTCCAATTTCCAAAAGCTCGCGCAAAATTATTGTCTGACTTTCAGAAAGCTGAAATTGTGCTCCAGCTTATGAAGGTCACGCCTGCACTTGTACGCATCCTTCCCAAGGGCCTTTGACAGCAGATCATAGAACTCCTTGCTATGGTCCATATGCACCAGATGGCACAGTTCATGCACTATCACATAATCGCACAAATACTTTGGAAGCCTTACAAGATGCATATTCAAGTTGATGTTGCGCCTGTAGGAGCAGCTTCCCAGGTTGGAACTGTTATCCTTTATTGCAAACCCGTTGTAGGAAAAGGGATTTTTCACCACTTCTCCTTTTCTTTCCACAACGATGGTTCTGTTCATTCTTTCCACATGCCAGTCAAGCCTTTCCTTCAGAATCTTTTTTGCAGTCTCCCTGATGATTTTCAATTCCACCTGGGTGAGGGAGGAATATGGTACCGCATAACTGAAGATATCTCTCGAAGAAACGCCGTCACTGGATTCCGCCATTGACATGCCACCGTATGTTTCAAGCCCGGAAATCTCCTCAAGGGCCCTTTCCCTTTCAAGGCGTTTTCTCTCCTTCCTGTCCTGCTCGAGCTTGTGCTTCCAGGCAAATTTAACGTATGCATTCCAAATCTGCTGTGCGTTTTCATCAAGAAAACGTTTCACCACATACAAAGGGCAGAGAAAAGGAAAAGTCACATTGACACCTTCCGGTATCAACGTGACCGTTATTCTCCTGGCGTTGATTCTTCTTTTAAGAAAAACCCGGCCTATCACATTATGCTGATAGAGCTGCGTCATTCTTCCAGAAAAAATTATTTGGTCAGTTTGCTGAGTCTGTCAAACATTTCATCGGTTGAACTTAAAAGCTTGCCACTTATCTGGGCGAAATGAGCCTTTACCTGTTTTCTATACTCCTTCCTGAGATTTGCGTCCTTCAATGCCTTGCCCGGAGCACTTGGATAATTGTTGATCTGCTCAAACAGATTCTCACCAAGGGTCATGGCATCGTCAATGATTTTTGCAGCCTCCTCCTGATTTTTCTCAGGATGAATGCACATGAACATATAACAATCAGAAATTACCTCATTCATAAAGAAGATAACATCCTTCTTTACACTTCTTAAATTTGCCATATAAACTTGAAATATTTTAAAGAATTATTCAATTTTCATATTCACCCCAGATAGCAGGGTTCTTTGTATAAAGTTCATTAACGGACCAGATATTCTTGCCGCAATCAACATTGCCAATAATCCTGCAAGCTCTCTGAAGCCTCTTTGAACCTGTATAATAATTTTCATCTTCAGGAATAAGGGAACTTATGTGAACCTTTCCAGCCTCATGGATGAAGATGCCATCACCTATGTACATACCAACGTGTGATATCCTGTCTCTGTTCCTGCCAAAGAAAATAAGGTCACCCATCTGAAGGTTTGCAAGAGCCTCCCTTGTATATACGCTGTCAACGGAATACTTTGACACATCGATATCATCTCCAGTCTTGCACTGCTGCGATGCATCCCTTCTGAGAACTATTCCGTTGAGATAATACACATTCTTTGTAAAGCCGCTGCAATCCATGGCCTTGACTGAGGTGGCAGCCCACATATAAGGGACGCCTATCATGGTTTTTGCAGTAGCAATTATGTTCTCAGGTGTAAGTTTGCGGCTTGCAACCCAATCAGGGAAAGTAACAAGTACGGAAGCTGGGAGATATCCCTCGCGACCGTCTGCAATACCAACCTTCCACCAGTTTCCGCTTCTGCCAAGATCAAGCATCACATCACCCCAGACCGCATCACATACCTGCTGAGATGAAGCATCAGGAGCCTCCTTGATATCTGCATACTTCACTGTAAGGACAACTTTGTCAGCTGCCGTATATTTTGCGAACTCCTCTGCAGTCATTCTTGCAATGGTGGAAGAAGAAACCCATGCATGATATCCCTCAGGAGTTATTGCCAAAGTCCAGCCGCCGTCGTTTTTCAGGACCTTCAAAGGAGCGCCCATAAGGCACTGTGTTGCCGCCTCGGCAGCATAATCACCCTCATTCCTGAAATTGATGACAGACTGAGCGGCAACAGCGTAGGCCTTGCCTTCAAGTTCCTCTGCGTCAGGAATTATCTCTATATTAATGTCAGCGTCAATATTATTAGCCTTGAGAGCCAGTATCAGAGAATCCTTTGCGGCCGGTACTGTAGTGTAGCCACTGATATTCAATTCACCGTCTTCATCCTTTTCAATGTTTACGTTGAATGTCTCGTCCCTGCTGTCCGGAGCATAGACTTTCTTTACATCCTTTGCAATCAGATTGAACTTCTCAATTGTCTTTTCAGAGCCATTTGAACAACATGCGCCGGCAAGAAAAGAAACCAACGCAAGAAATAAGATACTTTTTCTCATATTATTTGAATTGTTTCACAAAATTATGAATATTTTTAGATTTAACAAAGCTAAAACACTTCCACTCAATGCTTGCTTAATGCAGTGTCATCTTTCAGAAAAAAAACAATAAGCATATTGGGGCACAGATTCTGCCAAATCTGCATGCAGCAATGTTCATTGTACGTGAATGCAGAGAGGGTGGGTGCAAGCAGAGCATTCATTTCGAGGGGTCTGCTTGCAGCAGTCATTGCTGTTCTGAATTCCGGGCAGGGGTGCTGCAGGCAGCTTTGGCAAGAACCAACGGACTGAACAACCCGCTGGCCTGCCACAGAACGCATGTTATTGTGGCCGGCAATAATGAGTGTGACGATGATCGTTGCTGTACTTATGAGTAACTGGCATAGTTCCGCTGCAGGAAATGACGAACATTGAGCGGATTTTGCCAGAGCGGTACTCACCAGGTGCGCTCAGAGTGGTCTGCAAGAGGGATGGATGTTAACAACCCCCCTTCATTTTGGTGGGGTGGTTCTCACCTGTCCTTATTAGAACGCATTCCTGCAAGGGTGTACGAAAACGACTTGTGTCAAAAGCATCATGGCGACGCCGCTGGCCCTTCAAGGGCTCCATTCGCACTTCCGCTGTTGCCAGTC
>NZ_JBAELF010000053.1:0-15451 GCF_056211015.1 Candidatus Egerieousia sp. | reverse complement strand
CCCTCTGCTTTTCCTTTTCTATCAAAGAAATTGCGCTTGCTCTTGCTATATCGCTAAACTTTCGTTTACAATATTTCCTTGTACTGCAAGTCCACTCTTCCGAGTGAACCTGTCTTACTGTTGCATCATGTCAATGAACTCTCCCCGTCTTCCCGAACGGGATTGCAAAGGTAAACCTATTTTCTTATTTAGCAAACTTTTTTTGAAAAAATATAGAAATAAAAAAGAGAGACCTTGAACAAAGTCTCTCTGATTTTCATTTTTACTCCAACTGTTTACCCTGGGAGTCATACCACTGAGCCTGAAGCAAGGTAAATTCCATATTCATTCTGGTGGAAATCCTGCATTTGTATTTTTTCTGCCAGTTTTTCCTGATGCTATGGAACCATCCGCGGTTCAAATAGGCATCCAGTATAGGATTCAGCTCAAGAACGAAGTCCTTGACGAACTTTTCCTTCACATAAAAAGCCAATTGTCTTTCAAGTGTCTGATCTATGAGTATGCTTGATGAAATTTCTCCTGTGCCGTGGCACATAGGGCATGTCTCATTAACCTTTATCTCTGTAATAGGGCGCACTCTCTGCCTTGTAATCTGCATGAGGCCGAATTTGGTAAGAGGCAGTATATTGTGTTTGGCGCGGTCATTGGACATCAGATCCTGCATGTGCCTGTAAAGCTTCTGTCGGTTTTCACTTGAATCCATATCAATGAAATCCACGATAACAATACCTCCCATATCCCTCAGACGCATCTGACGTGCGATTTCGTCGGCAGCATGCATGTTTGTCTGGAATGAGTACTGTTCCTGATCCACAATATCCTTTGACCTGATACCGCTGTTTACGTCAATGGTATTCAGAGCCTCCGTATGCTCAATTACAATATAGGCTCCCTGTTTTGCGGGAACCACCTTTCCGAATGAGCCCTTAATCTGCTTTGTAACATCAAAATGATCGAAAATCGGTTCGTTGCCTGAATAAAGCTTGACGATTTTCTCCTGTTCAGGAGATATTCTTTCTATATACTCAACTATTTCGTCATATACCTTGGCATTGTTTACGGTAATGCTTGAGAATTGATCATTGAGCAGATCCCTCAGAACTGTAGTTGTTCTGCTCCGTTCCGTAAACAACAAGCGAGGAGCTGTTCCTTGAGCTATGAGCGGATATGATTCCTCCCACTTGTTTATCAGAGACTTAAGCTCCGAATCAAGCACAGCAGCCCCTTTGCCTTCTGCGGCGGTTCTTATGATAACACCGTAATTCTTTGGCAAAATACTGGCAACCAGCCTTTCAAGCCTGCGTTTCTCTTCCTTTGACGTTATTTTCTGTGAGACGTTGACTTTGTCTGTAAACGGTAAAAGAACTATGTTTCTTCCGGCAATGGAAATTTCCGCTGTCAAGCGCGAGCCCTTGGTTGATATGGGTTCCTTGACTATCTGGACTATTATAGGTTGTCCCGCTTTAAGTGTTTCGGTAATTTTCCCTTCCTTCTCGAGAATCGGGCCTATCTTTATGTTGGAGAAGAAGTTCTTTGAATCCTTGTTAGGATTCATTTCTCTGGCAAATGTATCGAATGCTAGGAAATTCAATCCCAGGTCCAGATAATGGATGAATGCTTCCTTTTCATCTCCTATGTCTATGAAAGCCGCATTGAGCGCGGGAAGCACCTTCTTGACCTTTCCCAGGAAGACGTCCCCCACAGAGCAGGAGCCGTCGAGAGTTTCCTTATTGATTTCAGCCAGTCTGCCATCTTCCAGCAATGCCAAAGTAATTTCGGAATTGCCAACATCAATAATAAGATCTTTCTCCATAATATGAAATAAAAAACTAATCTAAAGCAGAGCGTCTTTAGATTAGTTACTTTCAAGAGGCGTTACTTACGCTTCTTATGTCTGTTTTTGCGAAGACGTTTTTTACGCTTGTGAGTAGACATTTTATGTCTCTTCCTTTTCTTTCCGCTTGGCATAATTGAATTATTTTAAATATTAAAAAAACTGTTGAATTTTCCGGTTATTTCACCTTGCCCATGAAAACCTTTGCAGGTTTGAAAGCAGGAATATTATGCTCAGGAATAACTATTGTAGTATTCTTTGAAATATTTCTTGCTGTCTTTGTTGCACGTTTCTTGAGAATGAAGCTGCCGAAACCACGGAGATACACATTCTTCTCCTGAGCCAGTGAATCTTTTATACTTTCCATGAAAGACTCAACAACAGCCTGAACAGCTGTCTTTTCCATTCCTGTTGCTTTAGCAACCTCGCTAACGATATCTGCTTTTGTCATAACTATACTTATATTTTAAGTGTTTCCAAATTATTCCCCTGCATTGGGAGTGACAAAAATACTGCAAAAAAATTAATTATCATAAAATTATAACAAAAAGTTTGGCACAATCATTGACTTATATTTGCACAGAATGCTTTTTAAAACATATTACTGACATATTGTCATATAATTTTAATGCTATGAAGTTAAAGGAGAATATTTTTGAGCAGCTGGAAGGAAAAGAAGTGAACATTCTGCCGGTTATGAACATTACAGAGAATTTCAGCATAGATGAAGCGGATCTTCCACAGACACTTCCAATACTGACTCTCCGCGGAGCGGTAGTGTTTCCGCAGACCATTGTACCTATAATGGTGAGCAGGGAAAAGTCCTTGAAACTTGTGAAAGCGCTTTTCAATTCCAATAAGATAATAGGAACCAATACCCAGGAGGACATATCCATAGAGGACCCCCACTTCGAGAATCTGCACAAGACAGGTTGCAGCGCCAGAATCCTCAAGATCATAGAGCTGCCGGACGGCAGCACTTCGGTCATCCTCCGCGGCATGAAAAGGTATGTTCTCAACGATGTAATCTCAAATGAGCCCTACCTTATAGGGAACGTATCCTACATCAATGACATTATACCGCCAAAGGAGGACAAGCACTTGAAAGCCGTAACGGAAGCAATCAAGGAAGCCGCCACATACATTGCCAAAGGCAGTCCGAACATCCCGCCGGAGGCCACATTCGCATTGAGAAATCTTGAATCACAGGAATTCCTGATAAATTACGTTGCATCGGCGCTTGAGCACGAAGATGCCACCGATGACAAGCTGCGTCTTCTTGACATAGACTCGCTCAAGGAAAGAGCATACCTTCTCCTTGAAATCCTGAACAAGCAGATAAGCCTGCTCAAGCTCAAGGAGAACATCCAGCAGAAGGTGAAGTTCGAAATGGACCAGCAGCAGAGGGAATATTACCTGAACAACCAGCTCAAGACCATTCAGGAGGAGCTTGGAATGGGAGAATCCAGCGACATTCACGATTTTGAGGAAAGAGCCGCAAAAAAGGACTGGCCGGAGAAAGTTGCACAGATTTTCAAGAAGGAGATTGCAAAGCTTGAAAAGGCCAATCCCAATTCCCCGGACTATTCAGTACAGTACAATTATATAGACTTCCTGCTTGACCTGCCCTGGAACCGTCTCTCACAGGACAACCTGGACTTGAAGAACGCTCAGAAGGTCCTTGACCGGGACCATTTCGGACTGGAGAAAGTCAAGGAAAGAATCATTGAATATCTTGCAGTCCTCAAGCTGAGAGGAGATATGAAATCCCCTATCCTCTGCCTTTACGGCCCTCCGGGAGTAGGCAAGACCTCTCTTGGTAAATCCATTGCCAAAGCACTTGGGAGAGAGTACGGTCGCGTATCTCTTGGCGGTCTGCACGATGAAGCTGAAATCAGAGGTCACAGGAAAACCTATATAGGAGCAATGGCCGGCAGGATTCTTGACACAATACGCAAATGCGGAACTTCAAACCCTGTGATAGTGCTTGATGAAATTGACAAGGTGTCCTCTGACTACAAAGGAGATCCTGCATCAGCGCTCCTTGAAGTCCTTGACCCTGAGCAGAACACCGCATTCCACGACAACTATCTTGACATTGACTATGACTTGAGCAAAGTAATGTTCATAACCACAGCCAATGACATAAGCACCATCCATCCGGCGTTGAAGGACAGAATGGAACTCATAGCAGTGGACGGCTATCTTTCTGAGGAGAAGCTTCAGATAGCCAAGAAGTATCTCATACCCAAGCAGATGGAGCTGCACGGCCTCGCAAGGACCGATTTCAACCTCAACAAGAAGGCAATAGAAACCATCATAAACAACTACACCAGGGAATCCGGAGTGAGGGCACTTGACAAGATGATAGCCAAGGTAGCCCGCAACATTGCCAGAAGGAAGGCCACTTATGAATATATTCCACTGGCGATAGCGGATTCAGATGTAAGGGAAATACTTGGTCTCCCTACCAATTTCCACGACCTTCAGGAAGGCAACGAGGCCCCCGGAGTTGTTACCGGTCTCGCCTGGACTCAGGTTGGAGGAGAAATTCTCTTTGTGGAATGCAGTCTTTCACAGGGAAAGGGTGAACTCACAACAACAGGAAACCTTGGCGATGTGATGAAGGAATCCGTTATGATAGCCTACCAGTACATCAAGGCACATTCAGATCTGCTCGGACTGGACCCTAAGGTTTTCCAGGAGAAAAGCGTTCATATACATGTCCCTGAAGGAGCCATTCCTAAAGACGGTCCTTCAGCCGGAATCACAATGGTGAGCGCAATGGCATCAGCATTCACAGGAAAAGCCGTAAGGCATGCAATAGCAATGACAGGAGAAATGACCTTGAGAGGCAAGGTGCTTCCGGTTGGCGGAATAAAGGAGAAGATACTTGCTGCCAAAAGAGCGGGAGTAACCACCATAGTCCTTTCAGCTGACAACGAGAGGGACATCAAGGATATCAAGGAAATATACGTGAAGGGCGTTGATTTTGTATATGTGAAGACAATGGATCAGGTTCTCAAGTTCATCTTCTCATAAAGATAACCATGGCTGATGTAAGAATAGAGCCAAGCTGGCATGCGGTGCTGGCGGATGAATTTGAAAAAGACTATTTCAATGGAATAGCAGGCTTCCTGCATGCCCAGATTAAGGCCGGAAAGGTGATATACCCTCCCGGCCCTCTCATTTTCAATGCATTCAAGCTCACGCCATTTGACAAAGTCAAGGTTGTGATTCTTGGGCAGGACCCGTACCACAATCCAGGGCAGGCGCACGGACTTTCATTTTCAGTCCCTGACAATGTGCCGGCGCCCCCAAGTCTTGTGAACATTTACAAGGAGATTGCCAATGATCTTGGCATAAGTTTCAAGAAGAACGGCAATCTGAGCGGATGGGCGGAACAAGGTGTATTTCTCTTGAATGCAATGCTCTCGGTTGAAGCCGGCAAAGCCGCCTCCCACAGCAGCATTGGCTGGCAGAACTTCACGGATGCAGTGATACAAGCCATCTCACAGAAGAAGGAGCACGTTGTCTTCATGCTGTGGGGCAATTTTGCAAGAAGCAAGAAAGCATTGATTGACAGCAGCAGGCACCTTGTACTTGAAGCGGCGCACCCTTCCCCTCTTGCGCGCGGGGCGTTCTTCGGATGCAGGCATTTCTCGCAATGCAACGCATATCTCCGGAAACACGGCATGGAGCCGATAGACTGGACGATTTGATTATTCCTTTATTATGTTTAGATTTGCATTAATTGGTATTAATTATTGAATTCAATGAAAACCGCAATATTTCCAGGATCGTTCGATCCATTCACAATAGGTCATTACGATGTTCTGCTATCGGCCCTGCAATTGTTTGACAAGGTTATTGTGGCTGTAGGTTACAACAGCACAAAAAAGGGGCAGGGTTATTTCAACCCCGAAACCAGAGTGAGAATAATAAAGGACGCCGTTGCCGGACTGGAGAATGTTGAAGTATGCTCATACACTGAACTCACCATTGACCTCTGCAGGAGACTTGGTGCCAGATACATTGTAAGAGGTCTCAGAACCACCACGGACTTCGAGCTGGAAAGCGTCATCGCTCAGGCCAACAAGAAGATGGACAAGGAGATAACAACAGTTTTCATACCTGCCAGCCAGGAATATTCGTTCATTTCATCAACAGTTGCAAAGGACGTTCTGATTCACAATGGTGATACATCACTCTTTTTCCCGCCTGATGTTGACATAAGCAAATATCCTAAAGATTTGCAGTAAAAATGGGTGGCTGCAATGATTTTTTCGTCCATATTACTGTTTCTCAGTCTGATGATGTCCTCACCGGATGTCAGTTTCCTTTCTGACAGCGTTTCCACAGCTGCCGCATTGGATACTGTTGTACTGAAACCGAACGAGGAAATCAAAAGCCTGCTTGCTCATCAGATAGGTTCCGCCAGAAAAAAACGCAGACCGGAATATGCCATAAGGGCATATGACTGGTTCAAGGATGCGCCTGTAATGGGCAAGGAGGAGATTGCCGTATGGCTGGCAAAAGAGTATTTCCTGAATGACAGACTCAACTGCGATTCCAACACATTGTTCGAAATGAGGGCATTCGTTCTCATGAACGAACAGTCCCTGCTTGGAATGCAGGCTCCGCCGTTCACAATGAAAGACAGTTCCGGAGTGGAAAAAAGTCTGAGTGATCTTATCTATCGCGGTGAATATACAATATTGTTCTTCTACTCCACGGATTGCATAAAGTGCCGGATGGCAACTACAAAGCTGGTGGATTTTGTGAATGACTATAATAAAGGTGTGCTGAACGTCATGGCCGTATGCACTGATTCCAGCAAGTCTAAATGGACTCAGTACATCAACAGCCACTTCTATGTTTACAATCCGTTCGTGAACTGGGAGAACGTTTACGACCCTGAGGCTCAGAGCGCTTACCACATGCTTTACGGAGTTATTGAGACACCTAAGATATTTCTGCTTGACAAGGACGGTATCATCAAGGGACGCAATCTCAGTGTGGAGAACATCAAGGAACTCCTTGAAAACTACAACAAGGAGAAGGAAGGTATGGATGAGTTCTTCAAAGGACTTTTCGAGCAGGCGCCGGACGAGGATGCTGTAAAATCTCTTATCGATCTCATTTATTCACGGACCACTGTTTCAGAAAACGGAAAGCAAAGTCCGCTGTTCAACGATATTTTCCACGAACTTTATCTGTATCTGAAGAGCAGCAGCAATTATGACTGGCAATGCGGTGCGGCATATATCGGAGAAAAATACATTGTTGGGATGCAGGACAGATGGAAAAATCCTAACTTTGTGGAAAAGGTGAGAATTGCAGTTGAGCTGTTCAACAGGAACCCTCTCGGAAGCAAGGCCGCTTCCCTTGACATGATTGTTCCGGGTGGCATTCCTATTGCGCTTGACGATATTTACGGAGACTGGAAAGTTCTGTTCTTCTACAATACCAGTTGTGGTCTGTGTCAGGAAGCTGGCAGGTTACTGGCCGGAATGTGCGCCGGATTCTCCAAGGATGCAGAAAATGCGCACAATGTCAAATTCATTGCCATTTATACCGGCAACAAAATGCAGGAATGGCTCGGGCATGTTCAAGACAGCCCTGAGTCGCCATTCTGGCACGAAGTGAAAACGGCTGATGAGGATGCAAGGGACAGGATGTATGAATCGTATGATCTGAGCGCCTTACCGGCAATCTACCTTCTTGACAAGCAGAACAGAGTTGTTGCCAAGGACCTCAATCCCAGCACGCTGGAAGGCTTGCTTAAGTATATACTGAGCAAAAATGACATTCATCAATAAGGACAATAAATAATTCACAGGACATGTTACAGGGCAAATACAAGGAGCTGTATGATCAGCTTGTCAGACGCATTCCAAAGCAGAGACTTCTTCACGACGCATTGAGCACACTGGCATTCGGAACCGATGCTTCATTCTACAGGCTCATCCCCAAGCTGGTGATCAGAGCGGCATCAATAGATGAAATCATATATATTACAAAATGCGCTTCTGCTCTCAAGATTCCTGTAACTTTCAGAGCTGCTGGAACATCGCTGAGCGGACAGGGCGTAAGTGATTCAGTGCTTGTAATAGCAACCCACGGATTCACAGGGTATCAGATACTTGACGAGGGCAGAAAAATTGAGCTCGGTCCTGGAATCAGAGGCGGGCAGGCCAATGCCTATCTTGTCAAATATGGAAGGAAGATAGGTCCGGATCCTGCTTCCATTGATTCAGCAATGATTGGCGGTATTGCAGCGAACAACGCCAGCGGTATGTGCTGCGGAACAAGCGAGAACTCATACAAGACAATAGCGGATCTCAAGCTCATATTTGCGGACGGCTCTTATCTTGACACCGCCTCGGAAGAATCGAGAAAGTCTTTCGAGCTCAATCACAAGGACTTGCTAGAATCCCTTGAGAGCCTTTCCAGAAGGATCAACAAGGATGAGGAACTCTGCGGCCGGATACGCAAGAAATACAAGATAAAGAACACAACAGGATATTCTCTTAATGCCTTTGTTGACTATACCAATGGTTATGATATCCTGAAACATATTATCATAGGTTCGGAAGGCACCCTGGCATTCATTGCCAGCGTTACTTACAACACCATAATAGACAACAAGTTCAAGGCACTGAGCTGCGCCATCTATCCTACCATCAAGGATGCCTGCAACGCAGTGCAGATTCTCAAGCCGCAGCCTGTTTCAGCAGTGGAGCTCATAGACAGGGCAAGCATTCGCAGTGTTGAGAATGCAGACGGTGTGCCGGAGTTCCTCAAAGGACTGAGCAAGGATGCCTGCGGTCTGCTCATTGAGGTGAGAGCTGAGAATGACAGCGAGCTCAATGAAAAGATTGCCACTGTATATGACAGCATAAAAGGCATTGCAACAGAGCTTCCTTTGGAATTCACAAAGGATGCAAAGCAGATGGCCACCCTTTGGAAGATAAGAAAAGAGGCTTTGCCAACCATCGCCGGTATGAGAAAGACAGGAACCACAGCCATCATAGAAGATGTCTGCTTCCCTGTTCCTATGCTGGCAGATGCGGTTATGACCCTGAGGGAGGTGTTTGAGCGCAATGGTTATGATGACGCCGTGATTTTCGGACACGCTCTGGCGGGCAACCTGCATTTCATGTTCAATCAGGATTTCGGCACCCAGGCTGAGATTGACCGCTATGGCAGGTTCATGGACGATGTTGCCAACATGGTTGTATCCAAATACGATGGCTCGCTCAAGGCTGAGCACGGTACAGGAAGGAACATGGCTCCTTTCGTTGAACTTGAATGGGGCGCTCAGGCATACGGCCTGATGAAGGAGATCAAGGCACTGTTCGACCCTGATGGCATCCTTAACCCTGGAGTTATTCTCAACGACAATAAAAAGGCGCACATATCCAATCTCAAGCCTTGTCCTGCAACCGATGTTCTTATTGACAAATGCATGGAATGCGGTTTCTGCGAGGGCGGATGCGTTGCGGAAGGTCTGACTCTCAGTCCAAGGCAGAGAGTTGCCACATACAAGGAACTCAGGCGTTTGCAGCGTTCCGGAGAGGCTCCTCACATTGCGGCCGAAATGGCAAGTCAGTATGAATACTGGGGCGAGACAACCTGTGCCACTGACAGCATCTGCGCAATGAAATGCCCAGTAAAAGTTGATACTGGAAAGCTGATAAAGCAGCTCAGGCACGAATCTCACAGCCAGAAGGGCGAGCAGAGGGCTGTTTCCCTTGCAAACAACATGGACAAGGTCACAAGCGGCATGAGGGCAGGATTGAATACCGTGAACTGTCTGAGGAACGTGTTCGGAAAGAATCTTTTCGGATCCATGGCTGTTGGTGTGCGCAAGATAAGCGGTGGTCTTGTTCCTCTCTGGAACGAGTATTTCCCTAAAGGCGCGGAAGTCATTGACACAAATCCTGAAAATTGCCGTCCGGCAGTTGAAACAGGGCGAAAAGTCGTTTACTTCCCATCCTGCATCACAAGGTCAATGGGCGTTACAAAGAGTTATGGCAGCGAGCAGGAGGTGACCAAAGTCACAGCCGAACTTCTCAAGAAAGCAGGTTACACAATCATATATCCAAAGGAGATGAACAAGCTTTGCTGCGGCATGGCTTTCTCCAGCAAGGGTTACGTTCAGGCCGGCAAGATGGCTTCCGACAGACTGCAGGCAGCGCTTATGGAAGCATCTGAAGGCGGCACGATACCTGTTCTCTGCGATATGAGTCCATGTCTGTACACAATGCACGTGAATATGGACTCCTCCCCTCTCAAGCTGTATGAACCTGCTGAATTCCTCACCAGGTTCGTTGTTCCTTACCTGAACATAAAGAAGACCGACGAGAAGATTGCAGTGTTCGCCGTTTGCTCCGCAAAGAAGCTTGGTGTTGACAACATGCTCTACGATCTTGCAAGAATGCTTTCAAGCAATGTGGTTGTACTCCAGAGCAACTGCTGCGGTTTTGCAGGCGACAGAGGCTTCACACACCCTGAGCTCAACGCACACGGACTCCGCATGCTCAAGGAGCAGACCAGCGGACAGCGCGATGGTTCAAGCGTTTCCTGCGAGGAAGGATTCGCAACCAGCCGTACCTGCGAGATAGGTCTCTCCTACCACTCAGGCATAAGCTTCAAATCAATCATCCATCTGCTCAACAGACTCAGCACGGCGAAATAGGCAGCCAGGCTCTCTTTACACAGATGGATGAACTGGAACGATACCTCTGCGGATGGTATGGAGAACTGGGGCCGGAAGTCTGCATGGCACCTGATCACTACCGTGAATGCCTTGCTCTCTTTGAATCACAGCCTGCCAGTCCCGGTGCCATTATCCTACTTGGCGATAGCCTCACGGAATTCGCCGACTGGAGCTATCTGCTCCAAGGGAGCGTTACTTCTCCGGGGCCGACCGAAAATCGTGTGATACTGAACCGCGGGATTGCCGGAGATATGATTGAAGGAATGATACTGCGCCTTGATGAACTTGTGCGCCACAATCCAGCAAAGATTTTCCTGATGGCAGGCTGCAACAACTTTGTCAAATATCCATCAATAACTCTTGAGCAAGTCTGGGAAGCATACGAGCAGCTTATTTCAAGAATAAGGGAGCTGATGCCGCACACAGTACTTCATATTGCCAGCTCCCTTCCGCTCAACCCGATAAGCGGCGATTACTATCAGGGAATCAACAGCAAGATAGCTGAACTCAATGCCTTGTTGCAGCAGAACTCCGGTTTTTCTGTTAACGCACAAAATGCAGAATCAGAAAGCAGGATTCAGTATCAAAGTCAAACGCAGCACATCACAGGCAATTCCTTCAGCCAATACTATTCATACTATGACATAGTACCCGAACTGTCGGACGCCAACGGCTACCTCCACCAAGACCTTACCATAGACGGCTGCCACCTCAACACCGCCGGCTACCGCATCTGGGCTGCAAGGATGGCCAGGATGATTGACTGATCCACCTTCAACAAATTTTCAAGTATTCAAAAATATTCAATTAAATTTTGCTCATAAAATAAATTATCATACATTGGTGACGGTAAAAATGATAGAAGTCGAGAGGTGGCAAGCTCTCGTGTTCAAAGTACAACAGGACATTTATTCGTTGAAATAAATGTCCTGTTCTTTTTAACTAGCAAAGAATGAGCGTTGAGTGGATTTTGCCAAAGCGGTTCTCGCCAGATGGCCTCAGGACAATCTACAAGATAGGTGTATGAACACAGACCCCCTGATTTTAGTGGGTCGGTTCTCGGTCTCCCTTATCAGAACACATTACATTGTGGATGTGTGAAAACCACTTGTGTCATAAGCATCACGGTGCCGCCACTGGCCTTTCCAGGACTCCATTTGCGCTTCCCAATGATTGCCCGGCATACAGAAAATCACTATAATAACAGACCATAGTGAACTCAAACCATCGAAACATAAGGGGTTTGAGTTCAGGTGGAAGAAAAGCATAGTTGATTATCAATTAGTTACAAAACGTAGTGAACTCAAACCCCCACAAGTACAAGGGTTTGAGTTCGGTTATGCCAAAAGAGAAGGCTAACTGGCAACGATTTGGGGCAAAAACATAACCGAATGAAGCGGCAGACTCTATATAGGGGCCGCAACAGCGGCCTGGCGGAGGGTGCGAACCTGCGGAATGCGAATACTTGCGGAAAGCATGCGAAAAGTTTCGAAGAGCAGCAAGTTCGGTATAGCCCAGAAGCGGTGCAATAACGATACCGCATCAGCGGTATAGCGATGCCCGCGGATTTGTGCGAAAGCGAATAGCTGCGTAAAGGCACAAATCCGGTATAGGGCAAGGAGCGGGAATAAACTAAAGTGCCTGCCGCAACCAAACGGCTGGCCAAAGGCAAAACGGGGGCGTTTTGAGAAAAAACGCGCTCAAACGGCCACCAAACGACGCAAACGAGCGCATTCTGGACGAAAAAGCGTCCGAAATGGAGTTTGAAGCGTGAAATTGACACGTTTTTGGGGAAAACGCACTCAAATGAGGACACCCAAAGGGATGATGGCCACAAAATTGGCGAAAACGCGGCCAAACGCATGCAAAAAGTGGTGAATGGCCACAAAATTGGCGAAAACGCGGCCAAACGCGTACAAAAAGTGGTGAATGGCCACGTTTCATGGCAAATTGTGGCCGAATGACAGTTGGAACTGGAAAAATATAGTGCTCTGCTAGCTGATAGGGTACTTGCCTAGGAATTTGAGGACACCGCGCAGTACCATTGCAAGGCCCAGCAGGATGATTATCACACCTGAAATCCTGTTCATTGTAATGAGCTGCTTGATGCGGAACTTCTTTCTGAACAGATTGATTGTGGTTGAAAGAATGTACCACCAGGCAACGGAACCTATGGTGAACCCAACGAGCGTTGTAAGGACAGATATGCTGCCTGCGGAATCCATGGTATCCACTCCCACCATTGAGAAAATCATAAGTATGAGGAATACTGAACCCGGATTTGTGATAGTCATGGCAAAACCTTCCAGCAGATCCTCAAGATGCCTCTTGCCACCGTTCTTCTGTTTAATCTGCTTCACTGGATTGTTCTTGTAAACCCTGTAACCCACAAAAGCAATGATAAGGCCGCCCGCAATATCTACTGCGGCTCCGTGCGTGGAAGTGAATTCCTGAACAATTGCAAGGCAGAACAAAGATAGCATTGCATAGAAACTGTCTGATATTGAAGAACCAAGGCCCGTGAAAAAGCCGGAGTTACGTCCTTTGCTCAAGGTTTTCTGAATACACAGCACGCCAAGAGGTCCAAGTGGAATTGATGCTCCCAAACCGGCTATGATTCCTTTTAAAAGAGTTAATACCATAAACTTTTATATCTTTGCATTTGTTCTGCAGCGCAATGACGCAGATTGCAAAAGTAATTAAAAAAGGGCCACAATACAAATTCCGGATTCATATGGGCAAAAAGCATTGGATTCTGGCCGCAGCAAGCGGCATTTTACTTTCAATACCATTTCTGATTCCTCAGACGGGCTGGGTATCCCTCTTTGCCCTTGTTCCATTATTTTTTGCTGAAAATTCATTCTCCGGGAAACATCATATCACCGGTTCTCTGCCAAGTGATTCAAACAAGCGAAAATCAACTGGTGGAACTGCAAGGAGTCAAACTGTCAGAAAGCCTGAGAAAGCCGGATACTGGCAGATTCCATTCGCAGCGTTTCTCATATGGAATGCCGTGTGCACCTTCTGGATCTGGAATGCCACCCCCGCCGGAGCCGTTGCGGCAATAATCCTGAACTCATTGCAGATGCTGGCAATATTCCAGATTTTCAGACTTGTCAAATGGCTTTCATCAAAAAATGAAGCCGCATCATCCTTCCAGTACTTCCCTTACCTTTTCCTTACCATATTGTGGATAGGATGGGAACATGTATATTTCACATGGAACGTATCCTGGCCCTGGCTGACCCTTGGCAATTCCCTGGCTTCAAGCATATGGATGGCCCAGTGGTACGAATTCACCGGAGTTGAAGGCGGAAGCCTGTGGGTGCTTCTGAGCAACATCTTCATCTTCAGGCTGATCATGCTGTATAAGGAAAAGAAGGAGAAAGGAGACCTTGCCATCGCTGTAAAAGAGCTTAAGAAAGCAGAGTATGCGGTACTGGCAATAGTAATGCTTCCTTTGGCTGTTTCACTGGTGCAGTATTTTTCCTTCAAGGAGGACGCATCGGCCGGCAGGGAGAAGTTTGTTGTACTGCAGCCGAACATTGACCCTTATACCGAGAAGTTCGCCGATATGGAGCAGTCCTGTCAGAATTCAAAACTGCTGGGGCTGGCTTCCCGGGCAATCGGTCAGATAAAAGGAAGCGATGAGTACTGGGTGGTTGCGCCTGAGACCTTCATCTATCCGCGCGGATGGAATGACATAATCTGGGAGAACATGCCCGTGGCAAATGAAAATTTCCTGCAGCTGTACAACTATACCATCCAGCACAGTGGAATGAACATGATTGCGGGTGCCTGCACTCATCTCAA
This sequence comes from Candidatus Egerieousia sp., assembly GCF_056211015.1. Taxonomy (NCBI): domain Bacteria; kingdom Pseudomonadati; phylum Bacteroidota; class Bacteroidia; order Bacteroidales; genus Candidatus Egerieousia; species Candidatus Egerieousia sp. The sequence continues at coordinate 1,079 of NZ_JBAELF010000053.1, read as the reverse complement.
ATATGAAACGGATCCGGGAAATCTTACGGCATCATATCTGGCATCGGAAGGCAAATGGTTTGACAGCTTCAACACAGCAATTCATTTCGGGGCGGATGCCAATTTCTCATTCTACCACAAGTCAAAACTCGTAATCGTTGTTGAAAGCACGCCTTATCCACGCTTCATGAAATGGCTGGCAAGCAAAGGCTCGGCACTGGCTGCTTCAATGGGCGGATACGGGACTCAGGATACAAGAACCGTGTTCACGAACGGAAAGGGCAGGAAAGTAGGTTGCGCAATATGTTATGAATCAGTGTTCGGAGACTATTACAGAGAATATATACTTAATGGAGCGCAGGCAATGACCATAATAACAAACGACGGCTGGTGGGGGAACACACAGGGTTACAGACAGCATCTGAGCTACGCAAGTCTCAGGGCCATTGAAACAAGAAGGGCCATTGCAAGAAGTGCGAACACAGGAATAAGCGCATTCATCAATCAGCGCGGAAATATAGTTGAAAAGAGTGAATGGTGGACTGAAGACTGCCTTGCAATGCAGCTGCCTCTTTCAAATAGAATCACCATGTTCGTACGGTACGGAGACATCATAGGCAGGATTTGCAAGTTTCTGTCAATCCTTATGCTCCTCCTGCTTGCCGTAAAATTTGTGATGTATAAAAAAGCTGCCTGACATCAGTCGAACAGCTCCGCCTCAGCCCATTTGCTTACAAGAGCGGCCGAGTCCTTCAAGGCAAGCTCCATATCCACCTCGTACTTGTCAACCAGCAGCTGCGCCAGATCTTCCGTGGTGAATTCCCGGCCATATACATTCTCCCACAAATACGCCGCAGTCTTGTTCAGGGATATCATCTTGTTGAAGTTGACAAATCTGTTGCCCTCTGCAACTATTATGCTCTCACCGCATATGTTGCGCATTCTGAAGCCATCTTTCAGTTTCATACGAAAATTAATTGTGCCGTTTCTGGTTATTCCGGCGTTATTTGACTTGTTTTTAATACATTTTGAGCCAATGGCACAAAAAGAGAGAGCACTCACAAGGCTGCAAGTGCGAGGTTGACATCTTAGCAATTTTA
>NZ_JBAELF010000052.1:0-1735 GCF_056211015.1 Candidatus Egerieousia sp. | reverse complement strand
ATGTGTCCGGCATTCAAGGAAAGTCGTGACGAGTTGAAGACCACAAGGGCTCGCGCCAATGTGCTGAGGGAATGCCTTACCAATGGTGAAGGCTTCGATTCGCCCGAAGTCAAGGAGATACTCGATAGTTGTCTTGCCTGTAAGGGCTGCCGGAGCGAGTGCCCTTCGAATGTGGATATGACCCGCATCCGTGCAGAAGTTCTTCAACAGATTTATGACAGAAAAGGTACACCACTTCGCTCATTCGCTGTGGCGAGAATGGCTTGGGTGGAAAGGATCGGCTCGTATGTAGCTCCTGTCTATAATTTCTTTGCGAGTTGGAAACTGTCATCTACAATAATCAAGAAAATCATCAGGTTTGCTCCCGAAAGGGCGATACCGAAAATATATCACAGACGATTCAAGACTTCAAAGGTGGAGCGTGACAGTAAGGTCTATTTCTTCCTCGACGAATTCACCAGATACAATGAACCGGAACTTGCTGAAACGCTTATCAGCCTCCTTGAACGCCTGGGCTATCAGGTGATAATCCCCAAACAGGTGGAGAGCGGACGTGCCGCTATATCGAAGGGCTGCCTGAAACTTGCCAAAAAGTTCGCATTGAAGAATGTCTCTCTGCTGAAGGACATTGTTTCTGCTGATGCGCCATTGATAGGAATAGAACCGTCCTGTATCCTGACTTTCCGTGATGAATATCCGGATTTGGTTCCTGCCGATATGAGGAGTGAGGCATTGGCTTTGTCAAAGAACTGCTTCCTATATGATGAATTCATAATGCGTGAAGTTGAGGCAGAAAGGATAACGTCAGAACAGTTCAAGGAAAGTGATGTGGATATCTGGCTCCACGGCCATTGCCACCAGAAGGTGCTGGTGGGAGTCGAGAAGACGGCTACCGCCTTGAGATTGATCAAGGGTGCAACGGTTCACGTCATCCCTTCCGGTTGTTGCGGAATGGCAGGTTCGTTCGGCTATGAAGCGGAACACTACAAGACCTCGCTTGCAATAGGCGAAATGGTACTGTTCCCGACCATACGCAAGGCTGTTGCCACTGAAGGCAAGCCTGCAATAGTGGCTGCTCCAGGAACATCTTGCAGACAACAGATTCTGGACGGAACAGGTGTCAAGGCTGTTCATCCGATATTGATATTGAACAAATATTTAAAATAATGGAAGACAAAAAGTATTTCGTACACGAATCATCATACGTTGACGATGGCGTACAGATTGGCGAAGGAACAAAAATCTGGCACTTCTGCCACATTCAGAAAGGCGCACAAATTGGCAAGAATTGCTCTCTCGGTCAGAATGTAAACATAGGTAATAACGTGAAGGTTGGCAATGGTGTCCGCATCCAGAACAATGTCTCGCTCTACGAAGGTGTGGAGGTGGAAGATAATGTGTTCTGCGGACCTTCCTGTGTGTTCACCAACGTCACTACCCCTCGGGCACATTTCCCTGTTCACGGAATCTATGCAAAGACCTTGATTAAAGAAGGCACTTCACTTGGCGCAAACTGTACAGTAGTTTGTGGCCATACCGTGGGCAAATCTGCTTTGATTGCGGCAGGTGCTGTTGTTACGAAGAACGTGAAGGATTATGCACTTATGGCAGGAGTACCGGCCCGTCAGTTGGGATGGGTCTGCGAATGCGGAAAGAGGCTGGATGAGAGTCTGGAGTGCGAGTGTGGAAGGAAGTATAAGGAAGAAGGAGAGAATTTGATAAAACTGTAAGAGAT
>NZ_JBAELF010000051.1:0-22376 GCF_056211015.1 Candidatus Egerieousia sp. | reverse complement strand
AATAGCAATAATCGGCTGATTTTCAACGGGTTGAAAGTCGAGTATGCAAAGTGATGAAAAATTTTTGAAAAAGTTATATCAGGGTGGCGAAAGCCCCGCGCTTCCCTCAGTTTTAAATCAGGTCAGGGGTACCTGAGTAGTTACCATTATTCAAACATTTCATACATTGCGGATTGTTGTTTGCTCAAGGCGGATAATAATTCGTAATTTTGCATTATAAGAACTGTTCCGTGACAAAAAGAATTATCATATCAAGAGGAACCGAACTTCTGAGAGTGCCGGCGGACTGCCTTATGTACGTTTCATCGGACGGCAACTATTCCAATGTGGTTACCACAGACGGAAAGTCACGTCTTGTCACTTACCAGCTCGGGCAGATTGGAGACGCAATCAGCAATCAGCTGGGCGATGAAGGAATGGAATTCCTGCGTTTAGGAAGAGGCCTTATTGTCAATACACAGTACATATACTTCATTGACATTGCAAAGCAAGAACTGATACTCTCCGATTTCAGGGGAAATTATCATGAACTCTCAGCTTCCAAGGAAGTTCTTGGCAAACTGAAGAAATATATTGAATCACTTGATAAAGAGGATAATGATTGACATTGATGACAAAATAGGAGATGATGAACTGCAAGTTCTGGGCCTGCCAAAGCAACAGGACAAAGGCGGCTCCGGAGGCAATGGGAACAATTGGCTCTGGAAGCTTATTGCATTTGTTCTATTATGTACCACGATAGTTATTATCTGCATATCCAGATGTGACAACAAGCCAGAAATCAGCGTTAAAGCAGTTGATACACTATCGCAGGTGGAGGAAATTAAACCAGTTGAGCCCAAGAAGCCTCTGGGAAGCTATCCTGACAATGGTGAGGCTTATATCGAGCACATTGCCAAGGAAATCAATGACATAGTTCTGGATATATACATACCTCACAACGCAGAGCCGAAACTGGCTGTTGGTCGCCTGGACAGGAATGACCGGAACATACTCTTTGCCGCGCAAGCTGCTGACATACGCGCTGACAATCACAAGATTACAGGAGCATACGTTCTTGCCGGCCAGCCATTGTGCTGGGGACTTTCAAAGAAGGGTTATGTATCAATCATTGATGGGAAAATCACAATAGGCGTGTCTGAGAATTCACCTCTGTTCGAAGAGGCTACTGAAAAAGACGGCTACTTCTTCAGACAGTATCCACTTGTTAACAATGGAGTTCTTGTTGAGAACGAACCTAAAGGAAAAGCAATAAGAAAGGCGGTATGCAGCAGGGGAGAGGAGGTATTTGTTGTTTTCACCACGAGCAAGGAATCAATGCACGATTTTGCACAGGCCCTGGTTGACCTTGGAGTTGATAACGCAGTATATCTTGTTGGCAGCCAGTCCAATGCATTCATGCGCGAACGTAACGGAGAATATCATCGTCTCAACAATAAATGGAGAAAAGAAGCAAGATATACCAATTATATCGTCTGGTTCAAGCAATAACTGACTCCAAACAGGCTTGCAAAAGTTTCTGAGGGGAATATCAGGAGAAATAAGTATATTTGCAGTTTATTGAGGAAGGTTTTCCTTGATTACATTATTGAATTGAACAATTAAATTACTGCAAATACTATGGAGATTCCTGCAAAGTACAGTCCGGCAGAAGTTGAGGACAAATGGTATGAATATTGGGTTGATAAAAAATTCTTTCACTCAGAACCGGACGCCAGACAGCCTTACACTATAGTTATTCCACCACCAAACGTTACCGGTGTGCTTCACATGGGGCACATGCTGAACAACACAATCCAGGACGTGCTCATAAGGCGCGCACGTATGACAGGCAAGAACGCCCTCTGGGTTCCCGGTACAGACCATGCTTCAATTGCAACAGAGGCAAAGGTTGTTAACCGTCTTGCACAGCAGGGAATCAAGAAACGTGACCTCACCCGCGAGCAGTTCCTCAAATATGCATGGGAATGGAAGGAGGAACATGGAGGCATCATTCTCAAACAGTTGCGCAGACTTGGTGCAAGTTGCGATTGGGACCGCACTGCCTTTACAATGGATGAAGTAAGAAGCGAATCCGTACTCAAGGTGTTCGTTGACCTTTACAGGAAGGGACTTATCTATCGCGGTTTAAGAATGGTAAACTGGGATCCAAAGGCCCAGACAGTGCTTTCAACAGAGGAAGTAGTTTATAAGAATGAAAAATCAAAACTTTACTATCTGCGCTACTATGTAGCTGATGCTCAGGAGAATCCTGTAAAACCAACGGGAGCAGAAGGTGAAGTTCTCCATAAGGATGACAAAGGTTACTACGCAGTTGTAGCCACAACCCGTCCTGAAACCATCATGGGTGATACAGCAATGTGCATCAACCCTAAGGATCCTAAGAACCAGTGGCTCAGAGGCCATAAGGTTATAGTACCTCTGGTTGGCAGGGTGATTCCTGTAATCGAGGACCGCTATGTTGACATTGAGTTCGGTACAGGCTGTTTGAAGGTAACCCCTGCACACGATGTGAACGACTATGCTCTTGGAAAGACACACAATCTTGAAACCATAGACATCTTCAACCCCGATGGCACACTCTGCGAGGCTGCAGGCCTTTACATTGGAATGGACAGGATGGATGTCCGTAAGCAGATTACCAGGGACCTTGCAGACGCAGGGCTTATGGAGAAGGTAGAGGACTACGATAACAAGGTTGGATATTCGGAGCGCAACCCTGACACAGCCGTTGAGCCAAGACTTTGCAAGCAGTGGTTCCTGAGCATGAAGCATTTCGCAGACATAGCTCTTCCACCTGTACTTGAAGGCAAGATCAAGTTCCACCCTAACAAATACGTAACCACCTACAGGAACTGGCTGGAGAACATCCAGGACTGGTGCATCAGCAGGCAGCTCTGGTGGGGACACAGGATTCCAGCATATTTCCTTCCAACCGGCGATGGTGAAGAAGAGAGATACGTAGTTGCAGAATCACTTGAAGAAGCTCTCGTAGAAGCCAGAAAGATAGCAGGCTATGAAAACATCAAGGCAGAAGATCTCAAGCGTGACGAGGACGCCCTTGACACCTGGTTCTCAAGCTGGCTCTGGCCTATAAGCCTTTTCAACGGAATCAACGACCCTGATAACAAGGAAATCAAATACTACTATCCAACCTGTGATCTTGTAACAGGACCTGATATCATATTCTTCTGGGTAGCAAGAATGATAATGGCAGGAGAGGAGTATATGAAGGACGTTCCTTTCAGCAATGTATATTTCACAGGTATTGTACGTGACAAGCTCGGCCGCAAGATGAGCAAGCAGCTTGGCAACTCACCGGATCCTATCAAGCTTATTGAGCAGTACGGTGCGGACGGCGTACGTCTTGGTATCCTTCTCTGCACATCAGCTGGAAACGACATTCTATTTGACGAAAGTCAGGTTGAGCAGGGCCGTAACTTTGCCAACAAGATATGGAACGCATACAGGCTTGTGAAAGGATGGGAGAGTGATGATGCCATTGCACAGCCGGAACACAGCGCACTTGCAATCGAGTGGTTCAACAATCTGCTGAACAAGACCATAAGCTTCATGGACGACTGCTTTGGCAAGTTCCGCTTGAACGATGCAATAATGAGTCTGTACAAATTGTTCTGGGATGATTTCTGCGCAATGTATCTTGAGATTGTGAAACCAGCATACGGAGAGAAGATAGATGGTGCAACATACAAGGCTTCACTTGGATTCTTTGATTCACTTCTCAAGCTTCTGCATCCGTTCATGCCATTCATTACTGAAGAATTGTGGCATAACCTTGAGGAAAGGGCAGAGGGTGAAACAATCATGAACCAGCAGCTTCCAAAGGCACTGGACTGCAACGAAGATCTTTTATCTCAGTTCGCAGTTGCTTCGGAAGTCATAATGAATGTAAGGAACATAAGGCAGAGCAAGAACATTTCTCCAAAGGAGGCTCTGAAACTTTCCGCCAAGGAATTCGAGTCAAACCGTTTTGCTCCTGTAATAAGGAAACTTGCAAACATCAGCGAGATTTCTTACGTAAAGGATTTCGGTGAAATCAACGGCCAGACATTCCTTGTAGGAACCATGGAGTTCTACGTTCCTCTTGAAGGTCATATAAACGTTGAGCAGGAACTAGCAAAGATAAACGAGGACATTGCCTACTATACAAAGTTCCTTGCAGGCGTGAGGGCAAAACTCTCCAATGAAAAGTTCGTTTCAAAGGCACCGGCAAATGTGGTTGCCATTGAGAAGAAGAAAGAGAGCGATGCACTTTCAAAGCTTGAGACCCTTAACGCAAGACTTGCCGCTTTAAGCAAATAAGGACACCTGCTGCCGCCTTTCAAAAAACATTGAATAGCGGCAGCTTTTTTAATGTAAAACGATGCAAGAATATAAAGGCTTGACAGATAAAGAAGTGGAGAATGCACGCAAGAAGTACGGCTTCAACCGCATGACTCCGGCTGCCAGGAAATCCTGGTGGAGTCTTTATTTGGAAAAGTTCTCTGACCCTATCATAAAACTCCTCATTCTTGCTGCAATTCTTTCAATAATCAGTGGAATATTCACAGGACACATTCTTGAAAGCATTGGCATTTTGCTGGCAATATTCCTTTCAACCTTCATTGCGTTCATAAATGAATATGAAGCCGGAAAGGAGTTTGACATACTGAATAAAATCAACGAGGAAAGTCCTGTAAAGGTCATTCGCAACGGCATTGCACATTCAATTCCTAAAACCGAACTGGTTCCCGGAGACATACTGATGCTTGAATCCGGTGACCTGGTTCCAGCAGACTGCAAGGTCCTTGAAAGCCTGGAGCTCTATCTCAATGAATCAACATTCAATGGAGAAAGCAAGCCTGCACACAAGGATGAAGGAGAGACTCTGTATAACGGTACAATTGTAATGCACGGCAACGGAGTTGCACTCGTGGAGCATATAGGTGATGCTTCCACACTCGGCAATACAGCCCGCAAGGCCATGGAGCATACAGGGAATGTAACTCCGCTTCAGAAACAGCTTGATTCCCTGGGTTCATTAATAGGAAAGGTAGGTTTCGCCGTATCGGCCGTACTGTTTGTTACACTTGTTGTACGTTCCTTGATATTCGGCGAGATGTCATTGAGTTTCACCTGGGAAACTGCCTCCATAGTTCTTGGCTTCCTTATGATAGCAATAACTATCATTGTAGTTGCGGTTCCTGAAGGCCTTCCTATGAGTGTGACCCTGTCACTTGCATACAGCATGAAGAAGATGGCCCGGGAGAACATGCTTGTAAGGAAACTTCACGCCTGCCAGACGATAGGAGCGGCTACTGTAATATGTACGGACAAAACCGGAACCCTTACACAGAACAGGATGGCTCTCTCATATTCCAATCTTGAGGAAGAAATGGAGAGCATTCATTTCCTTCTGAACTGCAGTGCAATTGACGGCGTGGGAAGCCCAACCGAACTGGCGCTGATCAATCACAGCGAATCCAAAGGTATCAAACACAGGGATATGCTCAGCCTCTCAAGGCTTGTTTCCAGAATACCATTCTCTTCAAGGACAAAATTCATGGCCTCAGTTGTAGAATACGAAGGCAATGAACTTCTGCTTGTAAAAGGCGCACCGGAAGTCATCACAAAATTCTGTGCAGCGCAGAACAAGGAAAGATTCGAAGAATACCAGGAATTTGCTTCAAAGGGAATGCGGACCATAGCCTTTGCCTCTTGCAGACTTTCATCGGAAATCCAGCTGCCTTCAATTGAAAACGGACTTGAAGCTTTCATTGAAATATGTAAAGCCAACTCATTGACTTACGATGGTTTCTGCGCCATTGAGGACCCTATAAGAAAGGATGTTCCACAGGCGATGGCTGTCTGCGACCAGGCAGGAGTAAGGGTCATAATGGTTACAGGCGACAACAAGGAGACAGCCCTTGAGATTGCGCGGCAGAGCTATTTGATGGATGACACAGGAAAGGTCATTGATGGTGCAGGTTTCAGCAGACTCGATAATGAATCCGCTCAGGAAATGGCGCGTGACCTTAAAGTCATGTACCGCGCCACACCTGAAGACAAATTGAAACTAGTAAGGGCACTTCAACGCAACGGAGAAGTTGTAGCAGTCACCGGCGATGGAACCAACGATGCTCCTGCTCTCAATTACGCCGATGTAGGCCTTGCAATGGGAAGCGGCACTTACGTTGCCAAGGAGGCATCCGACATAGTACTGCTGGATGATTCTTTCTCAAGCATAGTCAACGCCATAAAATGGGGCAGGACCAATTATCTGAACATACAGAAGTTCCTGCAGTTCCAGCTTACCATAAACTTCGTGGCGCTCACGATAGCCCTCATTGGTCCATTCATTGGAATAGACTTCCCGCTCACAGTAACACAGATGCTCTGGGTGAACCTTATCATGGATACCTTTGCTGCTCTGGCTCTTGCAGGTGATGCTGCAACCGACAAGGTCATGCTCAAGAGTCCGCGGTCACTCAACAGTTTCATCATAAACTGGAAAATGCTTGCCAACATTGCAGGAGAGGGGCTTGTTTCAATAATCATCTTGATGCACGTACTTCTTGACATTGACATGAATGATCCGAATGAAATACTGGTACTGAAAAAGCTCACGGTCTTCTTCACAATCTTTGTGATGCTCGGATTCTGGAACATGTTCAATGCACGTACCTTGGGCAACTGCATCAAGTCACCGTTCCACAAACTTGACAGTAACTGGTGGTTCGTGATTGTGGCTGCAATCATACTTGTCTGCCAGATTCTCATTGTGGAATTCGGAGGGGATTTCTTCAGGACCAGCCCGTTGGGAATAAGGATATGGCTGCGCATTATCTATGGAACTCTGTTTGTCCTGCTGTTCGGAGAGGCCATGCGTCTTTTCCAGAAAAGCTGACAATTGCAATTATCCTTATTCTTGCGTATATTTGAAGTTTAGAAAAATTAATTCAATCAGATATGAAGACTTTATTGTTTTTAGGAAACCTTGGTACGGGTGAAATAATAATCATCGCCCTCATTGTTCTTCTGTTGTTCGGTGGAAGGAAAATTCCTGAGCTTATGAAAGGCATAGGCAAAGGTGTGAAGAGTTTCAAGGACGGCGTAAAGGGTATCGAGAACGATATCAATTCAGAAACATCATACAACAAGGACGCCAAGGAAGAGTCATATAAAAAGGACGAGAACAAATAAAAGTGGCTGACGAAGAAAAGCAGATGACCTTCTGGGAGCATCTTGATGAGCTGCGTAAAGTGCTCTTCAGGAGTGCTGTTGCCGTGGTTGTAGTCATGGCAGTGGTCTTCTCTTTCAAGAATTTTCTGTTCGACAATATTATACTGGCTCCAACTAACGGCAGCTTCCCCTTGTACCGCCTCATGGACAAGGTTCTTGCCTTGATGGGGCTGCCTCTTCTGGATGAATTCCATCTGGAAATCATAAATATAGACATGGCAGCCCAGTTCTTCATTCACATTTCAACATCGTTCTACTTTGCGCTTGTTCTCACTGTACCTTACGTTGTATATCAATTGTGGCTGTTCGTGAAACCGGCGCTCTATGAGAATGAAAGAAAGGCTGTTACCGGAGCTTTCGCTTTTGCAGGAATCCTGTTCTACATTGGTCTTCTTGTAGGATATTTCCTTATTTTCCCTCTGACAATACGTTTTCTCGGAACATATCAGGTAAGCGAAACAATCCAGAACACCATATCACTGCAGTCATACATAAACATGTTCGTATGGTTGATACTGGTGATAGGCATTGTCTTTGAAATGCCTTCACTGGCAGCTATTCTTGGCAAGTTGGGCATTCTTCACAGGTCGTTCCTCAAGAAGTACAGAAGGCACGCCTTTGTAATCCTCATGGTGGTGGCGGCCCTCATCACTCCATCGGGAGATCCATTCACCCTGATGGCCGTTGGACTGCCTTTGTACGCATTGTATGAACTCAGCATTGTTGTCTGCAAACCAAGAATTCAGGAATGATATCAATAAACGACCTTACAGTAAGTTTCGGCGGCTTTGACCTGTTCAAGGATGTGAACTTCCACATCAATGATGCGGACAGGATTGGACTTGTTGGCAAGAACGGTGCAGGTAAGTCAACCATGCTCAAGATAATAATGGGCATAAACCATCCGACTTCAGGAATTGTTACCATACCATCGGGGTGTAAACTGGGATATCTTCCTCAGATAATGGAGCATGCCAAGGACAAGAGTGTGTATGAGGAGACTCTCACAGCCTTCTCAGAGCTCAAGGAAGCCCACAGGCAGATAGATGAGATAGGGGAGCAGCTGGCAACCAGAACTGACTATCAGAGTGCGGAATACAATAAATTGATTGTAAGGCTCAATGAACTCAATGAGCTTGTTGCGCTGGAGGAAAGCGAGCCTGTTGAGTCACAGGTTGAGAGGATATTGCTGGGCCTCGGATTCAAGAAAGATGAGTTCAACAGACCTACCAGGGAGTTCTCCCAGGGCTGGAACATGCGAATAGAGCTTGCCAAGATACTGCTCAGGAAACCATCGGTTCTGCTCCTTGACGAGCCTACCAATCACCTTGACATAGAATCCATAGAGTGGTTCGAGTCATATCTGAAAGACTTCAAGGGCAGCATCTTGCTCATTTCCCACGACCGCAAGTTCCTTGACAACGTAACAAACCGCACCGTTGAGATAATGTGCGGCAAGATCTACGATTACAAGGTTCCATACTCACGATACAAGATACTCCGCGCTGAAAGGATGAGCCAGCAGAAGGCTGCGTTCGAGAACCAGCAGCGCATGATTGACAAGACCGAGGAGTTCATTGAAAGGTTCAGATACAAACCTACAAAGAGCAATCAGGTCCAGAGCCGGATAAAGCAGCTGGAGAAGATTGAACGGATTGAGATTGATCAGGAGGACCTCTCCAAGCTGGCAATCAAGTTCCCACCTGCACCAAGAAGCGGTCAGGTTGTCTTCAAGGTCACTGACGCAGAGATAGGATATCCCAACAAGGTGATTCTCAGGAATTCCAATATGATCATTGAAAGAGGGGAGAAGGTTGCTTTCGTTGGAAGGAACGGAGAGGGAAAGACAACAATGATGCGCGTGCTCTGCAAGGAACTTTTCCCTTTTGACGGAGAGGCAACGGTGGGGTTCAATGTTGATCTTGGATATTACGCACAGAATCAGGACGATATACTTGACAAGAACATCACAGTTTACGATACGCTTGACCAGATAGCCGTTGGCGATATAAGGACAAAGCTCAGGGACATTCTGGCGGCATTCCTTTTCAAGGGCGAGGACATTGACAAGAAAGTGGCCGTGCTCAGCGGCGGTGAGAAGGCAAGGCTTGCCATGGCAAAGCTCATGCTCAGACCTCACAACCTTCTGGCGCTCGACGAGCCTACCAATCATATGGACCTGCTGAGCAAGGACATTATCAAGCAGGCACTTATGGCTTATGACGGTACACTGGTGATAGTATCGCATGACCGTGATTTCCTCGACGGACTTGTTAACAAGATTTACGAGTTCAAGGACGGCAGAGTCAAGGAACATCTCGGAGGCGTGAACGACTTCCTGGCGCGCAAGAGGCTCGACAACATGCACGAGCTGGAAAGAGCGGAGGTGAAAGCAAGCGTGCCTGAAGCACCTGTAAAAGCAACTGCAAAAAACACTGAATCACAGCAGAATACACAACAGTCAACACCTAAGGCTCCAAAGCTTTCGTACGCAGAGCAGAAGGAACTTGCCAGGATAGAGAACAGGAAAAAACAGAAAATCGCCAAGCTTGAAGAGGAGATTGCTTCAATGGAGGAACAGTTGGCTGCAATCGAGAAGGAGCTTGAAGGCGATGCAAAGCCCGACAATCTCATGAAACTTTCAGTCCAGTATGAGGAAATTAAGAACAGGCTGGACAGAAAGATGGACGAATGGAGTTCACTAGCATAAAAAAATCAATACAATATGGAAAATCAGGAAAAGGTTAATTACATATATGGAATGCATCCTGTGCTTGAAGCAATCAACGCAGGCAAGAACATTGACAAGGTTTATCTCAAGAGCGGACTTGAAGGCGAGAGTTTCAGGCAGCTTCTGAGCCTGATGCAGAGCAAGGGCATAGCTTTCCAGTTCGTGCCAGTCCAGAGACTCGACAGAATAACCAAGGCCCGCCATCAGGGTGTGATTGCACAGCTGCCTTCAATTGAGTATTCTACACTGGAACAGGCGGTTGAGTACGCAACATCAAACGGAGGTCTTATTCTTGTACTCGATGGTGTAAGCGACGTACGAAATTTCGGAGCAATTGCCAGAAGTGCCGAATGCGCAGGATTCAAGTCAATCATTCTTCCTGCAAAGGGCGGCGCTTCAATCACACCTGATTCAATAAAGACTTCGGCCGGCGCGCTTCTGAGACTTAACGTTTGCAAGGTACCTAATATCAGGACCGCACTTTATTATCTGAAGGAAAGGGAATATACCATAGTCAGCGCATCTGAAAAGGGCAGCAAACTCATTTACGATGTGGATTTCTCCAAACCTGTGGCGATAGTAATGGGCGATGAGCATAACGGAGTTTCCGATTCTGCTCTCAAGCTTTCAGACGAGATTGCCGCAATTCCTATGGCAGGCGGCATTGGTAGCCTTAATGTGAGTGTAGCGTCCGCAATAGTAATGTACGAGGTAGTCCGCCAGCGCCGCAATGCTTAACACTTTTCTTATAGCCATATTCACCGCGATAAGCGTGATATCCTTCAACATACGGGTTGGAGGGGCTCCTGATGGTGCGAATTCCTGGGAAAACAGAAAACCGGCCACAATTGCAATGATTGAGGACCAGAAGCCTGATTTCCTTACGATACAGGAAGGCATGGAAGATCAGATGCGTTACATAGAGCAGTCCTGCATTGCTGAATATCAGGTAATTGGTATAGCACCTGACTCACATGGCACAAAAGGCGAACACATGACAATGTTCTACAGGAAAGACAGATTCGAATGTCTGGACTGGGGTACATTCTGGCTCTCAGACACTCCTGACAGGTTTTCTCTGGGATGGGACGGGGCCTATCCCAGAACCGCTACCTGGGCAAAGATGAAAATCAGGAAAAGCGGAGAGATTTTCTTCATTGTGAACACGCATCTTGACCACCTTGGAGTAAAGGCGAGGGAGAAAGGTCTTGAACTTATACTATCGCAGGTGGAGGAAATGAATAAGGAGAAGCTGCCTGTGGTCATTGCCGGGGATTTCAACTGTACCGTAGAAAGTCCTGAGTTACAACCTATCATAGCTTCCATGTCCAATTCAAGGACTCAGGCCTGCAGGAAAGACAGCAAGGCTTCGTTCAATGACTGGGGGAGAACTGCTTCAAACATTGATTTCATCTGGTACAAAGGCTTCAGGAAATGCAGACGGTTCAGGACTATCACCAGACAATACGCGGGAAAACCTTTCATTTCAGACCACTACCCTATAAAAGCGGTCCTTGAATTTTAGTTTGGTCCGATATTAGTACTATGTTTGTCTGAACAGGGCGCAGACTATGGCGGTGGCAGTTGCCACATTGAGGGATTCGCTAGAAACAGCATCCTGAGGATAGGTAGGAATAAGAATACTGTCCGTAATCCTTGCCCTCAATTCCTGAGAAATACCGTTTGATTCATTACCCATTATGATAAGGCCTCTTTTAGGGGCCTTTTCAATTTTACTGTATATGTTCTCACCGTTAAGAAGTGTGCCCCATACCGGTAACTTGTGACTGGCAAATGTGTCTGCCACATCGCATAGATTCGTGTAAATGATTTTCTTGCGGAAAATGGCTCCCATTGTGGCCTGGATGCATTTTGGATTGTAAATGTCAACGCTTCCTTCGTTTGCAAATATGTAATCAAGGCCGAACCAGTCCGCAGTTCTGATGATAGTTCCCATATTACCAGGATCGGATATCCCGTCAAGGCCCATACAGAGGAAGTCGGACCTGTTTGATGAACTATCAAGGGTGGAAGATAAGGAAAATGAAGACCAGTCCTTCTTTTCAACAATGGCCAGGGCAGGGGAGGGGCTGCTCAAGGAACTGATTCTGCTCATTGAATTTTCTCCTATCTCAGAGATTCTGTAAACATCCCTTACCTTGTAATCGGAAGCAAGCGCTTCATTCACAAGTTTCTCTCCTTCAACAACAAACAAGGAATATTCATCCCTGAATTTTTTCTGTGAAAGGGATTTAATGAATTTTATCTGCTTTGCGCTCAATGTAACGGCCATGGCCTGCAATTATAAGTTTGTGCAAAAATAGGCATGTGGCAGTCATTTATCAAATGATTTGGTTAAATTTGTAATTTAGAATTGTTGTGCAGGCATTTGAGCATGAAAAAAGAGCGTTTCCACAGGAGTTTGAAGTCAGCGGCCGTAATGATGGTCATTGCATGTCTGTTTTCATGCAGTGTTACAAAGAATCTTAAAGAGAATGAGTCAATTCTGAGAGCCAACTACATAAATGTAACCAATTCAAGCAGATACAACACCGTTGAACTGTTTCAATATCTGAAACAAAAGCCTAACACCGGTTATATTCTAGGCTGGAATCCATCTGTGAATCTTTATTATAAAAAGAACGGCAAGGGTGGCGGATGGGACAGATTCATTGACAAGAATGCCAGTGCTCCCGCAATTTACGATGCTGAACTGGTTGAACAGTCCGTGAACAATCTCAAAGACCATCTGAAATATGAAGGTCTGTTCGATTCAAGAGTTGACACGGAAGTGGTCACAAAGAATAGGAAGACCAGCGTAACGTACAATATTACTCTTGGAAAGCATTATGTGATTGACAGTGTTGAATATTTTGTCCCCGATGGTACTATTAAGGATGATTTCTACAGGCTCGGTCTTGATGAATACATTCCCAAGGGAAGCTTTCTTTCAGAATCATCGCTGGAAAGCATTTCAGAGAATCTTGCGCAGGCTCTCAGGGACAACGGCTATTTCTCGGTTACAAAGAATCATTTCTCATTCATTGCAGATACCTTGAGCTATGACGGGCACGCAAGCCTTGAAGTGCATCTCAAGAATTATACCAGGAACGAATCGGAAGAAAATGCCATAAACCACAAAAGGCACGCATTCGGCCGGATTGATGTAATAATCAACAAGAACAACAGCAACACAGGTCCTGTGGTTTCAGACACAACGGACATGGACAATGAGAACTACAGGGGACTGCACCTGCACTACAAATCGCCTGTGTTGATAAGACGCTCTGTGATTGACAGATATATCAGGATGAATGAAGGTGACATATATTCAGATGCAGACGTTTCAAGTTCATATAAAAGTTTCACGGATCTGGGTGTTTTCTCTTCGGTGAACGCAACTTTGACCAATCGTGATTCCTCTACTGTGGATACGAAGTTCGAGTTGAATTCATCGCCTCTGCAAGGCTACAAGCTAAATCTGCAGGCATCTGTGAACTCCAACGGACTTCTTGGTATAAGTCCTAACATTTCATACTACCACAAGAACATATTCAAGGGAGGTGAGAAACTTACGGTTTCCGTAATGGGTGACTTTCAGTTCCACACGCACAACAACATTCACTCCAACGAGTTTGCTGATGCTATAAACCTGTCATTCCCGGACTTTGTTCTTCTTCCCAAGAGCTGGAACATGCGCGTGGTTCAGCCTAGAAGCGAGCTGGCATTCTCTCACGATTTCCAGTACAGGCCTGAATACACCCGTATGCTTCTTTCACTTTCATACGGTTATACCTGGATGTCAAAAAGCAGGAAGTTCCAGTTTGCCTTCAATCCCCTGTCCGCACGTATAACAAAGATGTACAACATATCCGATGAATTCATGGAGAAACTGAAGGATCCGTTCCTCAGGGATTCATATATGGATCACTTTGATCTTGGTATGACATCAAGCATACTGTACAATTCCAATCCTTCGGCAAACCAGAAACGCAGCTATCATTATATAAGAATCCTCAATGATTTGAGCGGAAACATTGTGAGTGCATTCAGATCTTTGATGAAAAGCGATGAAGAAGGTAAAAAACTTATCTTTGAAACACCATACGCACAGTACTTCAAGACTGAAATATCATACGCCAGAACTCTTCGCTTCGGACATAATGACAATCAGCAGTTTGCCTTGCGAGTTCTTGTAGGAGCCGGTACCGGATATGGCAACAGCAACACTCTTCCATTTGAAAAAAGATTCTGGGCAGGTGGTGCATACAGTCTTAGAGGGTGGTCTGCAAGATCTGTTGGCCCGGGTGCAGCACAGCTTGATACAACATTCAGTATTCCTAGCCAGACAGGTGATGCAAGGCTGGAACTGAATGCGGAATACAGGTTCCCTATAGTCTGGGTGCTGGAAGGTGCGTTGTTCGCAGATGCCGGAAACGTCTGGAACTGGGACAAGAACACAGAAGATACGGAGGAGGCCCAGAAAGGAGTTTTCAGATTCGATACATTCTACAGGCAGATAGCATGTGACTGGGGTCTCGGGCTCCGCTTGAACCTGAAGTTCGCCATTCTCAGACTTGACTGGGGCTTTAAAATATACGAACCAGGCAAAGACCGTTGGATGGGGGTCTCTGACTGGTTCGCTAAAGGCCAGAATGCCTTACAGTTCGGCATTGGCTATCCTTTCTGACAACTATTTGAACTCTACGCTTCCGAAGAATTCAGGAGTGTGGAAATTCGGTTTCTCAAGCAGGATTGGATTCCAGCTCAAATAATGTGGATATGCTGTGTTGTCACCGCAATGGTAGAAGTTCGCTCTTATGCTTCTTCCCTTCAGCGGCTTGACTTCGCTTCTGAAATACGCTTCGTAAGGAATGGCCACAGTCATTGTGTATTCAATGAGAGTACCTTTGGCCTCCTTGTCTCCAAAAGGCTCGCTTCCAAGACTTGAATGCCTTCTGATAAGTGCGAGTGTTTCCTTTTCTGCACGCACTCTGTTCTTTCTGTCAACACCGCTTCCAAGTATACCGATTCCAATACAGTTGAGTTCAAGATTGTAATACATCTGATCGTTGCCGGGAATGCAGAAGAATTCAAGGCAGCTGTCTGTCCAAGGCTGAGCTACAACATCCTCTCCGAATGTGGCGCGCACGCATTTCTCAGCAACCCTATACTGAATGTATATTTCCCTGTTTTGATCTGAATAAGCAATCCTGAAGGCTGAAAACGGATTATAGCCGGAGTTTCTGTCAGGCCATTGAGCATGGTCAATAGGGTAGAAGGGAGTGTTGGCCTTTTCAAATGCCGCATCAATCTCCTCCCAGGAAGGTTTGCTGCTGTTGAACTTGAGTTCGTAAGCTGTTGCTTTTCTGCTTATGTTTTCCATATTGCTTGAAACGACTTGTGCCCGGCTTGAAAAAGCAAGGCACAAGATTATGATTGTTGAAAATATATTACGCATCATCAGTCCTCGAATTTATACTTTACGAAGAGCTCCATTGCCTGATATTCAGCCATTCCAAGCTTGTCATAAAGGATGGCGGTGTTACGGTTCCTGTCCTCGGCTCTCTGCCAGAATTCGCGTGGATCTGAACCCGGGAACAAAGGTCTGTCCTTCTGTGACTGGTGCTTGAAGATTGCCTCACGCTTGATGGTAACTTCCTCAGGTGAAAGTGGAACTGCCATCTCGGCCTCTGCAACATCCCATTCCTGCCAAGCGCCTCTGTACATCCATACGTGGCAGTCCTTGATCCAGTCATTGCCCTCGGCGCGGAGTTCCCTCCAGGCCTGGAGAACAGCCATGAAGCATACTCTGTGTGTTCCGTGAGGATCTGAAAGGTCGCCTGCCGCAAAAATCTGATGAGGCTGAACGTCCTTGATAAGTTTCTTTACAACGTCAACATCCGCTCTTCCAAGAGGATTCTTCTTCACGCCACCTGTCTCGTAGAAAGGCAGCTCGAGAAAATGCACTCTCTCCTCAGGGATGCCGAGATATCTGCAGGCTGCTCTTGCCTCACCGCGTCTGATGACAGTCTTTATGTGGCGTACATCCATTGGATCGGCCTCGCCCGGATGTTTCTTCTTGAGTTCCTTCTTGACTTCCTCGTAAACATCCTCGGCCTTCTTTACATCGTAACCGTAAATGTCACAGCTCTCACGTATGAAATCGAGATACCTTACAACATCGTGGTCAAAAACAGCAATGTTTCCTGAAACCTCGTATGCCATGTGGAGTTCGTGTCCCTGTGAAGAAAGACGTGCAACTGTACCACCCATTGAAATCACATCATCATCAGGATGTGGAGAGAACACGATAACTCTCTTAGGGAATGGTTTTGACTTCACAGGCCTTGTTGAATCGTCTGCATTAGGTTTTCCACCAGGCCATCCGCTGATAGTATGCTGAAGATCGTTGAACACCTTGATATTGATCTCACTTGCAAGAACACCGCGCTGGGTGATGAGCTCGCTCATTCCGTTGTCGTTATAGTCCCTGTCGGTAAGTTTGAGTATTGGTTTGCCAAGTTTCTTGCAGAGCCAGAACACAGCCTTTCTTGTAAGATAATCTGTCCACTCGCACTTGCCTGTGAGCCAAGGAGTATCTATTCTTGTAAGAGATACGGAAGCTGCCTCGTCAATGAAAATGTTCAGGGATTTATGGGTCTGAAGATATGATGAAGGCATCTGGTCTATAACATCACCTTCAACAAGTTTCTTGATCATTGAAGCCTTGCCCTCGCCCCATGCCATGAAATAAATCTTGGATGCATCGAGAATTGTTCCTATACCCATTGTGATAGCGTGGTAAGGAACGTTTTCCGTAGCAAAGAAGTCAGATGCGGCAGCAACTCTTGTTGTGTGGTTGAGAGTGATCTGTCTGGTACGTGAGTTGTATGGTGAACCAGGCTCGTTCATAGCCATTCCGGTAGTGATTACAATATCAATTCCACCTGCATTGTGAATCTCCTGCTCATATCCATTGCAGTATGAATCAACATCATCCATTTTCTCAGAATTGATGCAATGTATGTTCTCTGCAGGAATGTCAACCTGATCGAAGAGATACTCCTTGAAGAATCTGTAATGGCTCTGAAGTTCGTTCCTGTCGAGAGGATAGTACTCGTCCATGGTGAAGACTTCAATGTTCTTGAAACTCAGTCTGCCATCCTTATAAGCCTTTACAAGGTCCTCATAAACCTGGACACAACCCGATGAAGCGGAAAGTGCAAGCACGAGCTTCTTCCCGAGCTTGCCCTTTGCGTATGCCATCTGGATGATGTCATCAACAACAATCTGTGAAGGCTCCACCTGATCCTTGAAAATGCTTACAGGCGCCTTCTCATACCTTCTTGAAAAATCTGATGAAAGATTCATATTATGTTTAATTTTAACTCCATACTCTTTTTCTATATTCTACAGCGATGGTTCAGATCACGGCCTTGCGAATCCTTATGAGAGATTCGAGCAACTCCTCAACCTTGTCAAGCTGAAGCATGTTCGCACCGTCTGACTTGGCCTGGGCAGGATTAGGATGCGTCTCCATGAAAATACCATCCGCACCTGCGGCGATACCTGCCTTGGCAACGGTTGAAATAAGCTGTGGGAGACCTCCTGTAACACCGCTGCCAGTATTTGGCTGCTGCAATGAATGCGTGATATCCAGAACAACAGGATATCCAAAGGACTGCATCTGCGGAATTCCTCTGTAATCCACAACCAGATCATAATATCCGAACTGGCTTCCACGCTCGGTAAGCATTATCTTTGAATTGCTGGCGGCAACTTTCTCCGCAGCGAACTTCATTGCGGCAGGGGAGAGGAACTGCCCCTTCTTGATATTCACATATTTGCCTGTAGCAGCGGCTGCTTCAAGCAGATCTGTCTGACGGCAAAGGAATGCAGGAATCTGAAGAACGTCAATACCATACTCAGCGGCCTGTGCAGCCTCTGGAGCGGAATGAATGTCTGTAACAACAGGTATCTGCAGTTCCTCCCTGATCCTTTTGAGGATTTCCAAACCCTCCCTGTCACCAATACCGGTGAAAGAATCACGTCTTGAACGGTTGGCCTTTCTGTATGAAGCCTTGAAAATGAATGGAATCTGCAGTCTGGAAGTGATTTCCTTGAGTCTTCTGGCAATTGAAAAAGTAATTTCCTCGCCTTCTATCACACAAGGACCGGCAAGCAGGAAAAACATATTGTTGCCGTAGTCTTTCAGATTGTTTATTTGAAGCATACTATATGTTTGTATTTGCGCTGCAAATTTAGCAATAATATGCGAATAAACAGGTATTTTAATTTAAAAATGATACTATTTTAATATTTGTACTTAGGCCAGAGCTGCTGCAAACGCTGCTCTATCTGCTTCTCCTTGACATTGTTACCAGGTTCGTAGAACCTTGTGCATTTCAGTTTCTCCGGAAGGAATTCCTGATCCACGAAATTGCCCTCGAAAGCGTGCGCGTACTTGTAATCCTTAGCATAACCAAGTTCCTCCATAAGCTTGGTAGGAGCGTTCCTCAAGTGAAGCGGAACCGGCTGTGCGCCTTGCTTTCTGACTACGGAAAGCGCTGTATCTATCGCCATGTAGGCGCTGTTGCTCTTAGGGGAGGTGGCAAGGTAAATGGCTGTTTCAGAGAGCGGGATGCGGCCTTCGGGCATACCAATGTTCTGAACTGTCTGGAAGCAGGCGTTGGCTAGCAGGAGGGCGTTCGGATTGGCCAGACCAATGTCCTCGCTGGCAAGAATGACCATTCTGCGGGCAATGAAAAGAGGGTCCTCGCCGCCTTCAATCATACGCGCGAGCCAGTACACAGCACCATTAGGGTCAGAGCCGCGCATGCTCTTGATGAAAGCTGAAATGATATCGTAATGCTGCTCGCCGTTCTTGTCATAAGTGGCTATGTTCTTCTGCAAAATGCTTTCAACCAACGAGTTGGTGATTTCAAGCGCTGTACATTCAATATCAGTTTTCAACGGAAGCTTGTGCGATGGAGTTGAGGCCACTATCAAGTCAATGATATTCAGCAGTTTGCGGGCATCGCCACCGGAAAAACGTAAAAGAAGTTCATAATCCTTGATAACAATATTGAACTGCTTGATATACTCGTCCTTGGTAAGAGCATTGACAGCCAGCGATTTAAGATTTTCAGCGCTGAGTTCCTTGAGAACATACACCTGAGCACGGCTCAAGAGGGGAGTAATCACCTCAAAACTAGGGTTTTCCGTGGTTGCGCCTATCAAAGTGAAAGTTCCGTCCTCAACAGCCCCGAGCAAAGCGTCCTGCTGCGACTTGCTGAAACGGTGAATCTCATCAATGAAAAGAACCGCCTTGTTAGTGTTGAACAGATTGCTTTTGCGGCACTTGTCAATGATCTCACGGACATCCTTGACACCGGAACTTACAGCCGACAAGGAATGGAAAGGAAGATCCAGAGAGTGAGCGATTATCTGAGCCAGAGTTGTCTTGCCAACACCCGGAGGTCCCCAAAGAATGAAACTGGAGAGACGTCCGGATTCAATCATGTTCCTGATTATTCCTCCCTGGCCAACAAGATGTTCCTGACCAAGATAATCATCGAGGCAGGTTGGACGCATACGTTCGGCAAGAGGAATATTTGTATTTAACATAATATAAATTGTGTTAATTTTCTATATTGTGCTTATTAAGCTGTTTTACAATCTTCTTTATGATTTTCTCAATCGACTGGTCAGGCTCGATGATATTGTAGTTCTCCCAGAAATTCTCATCGGTGAACGCTTCAACCTTCTCAGTCATATAGTCCCTGAATTTGATTCTGGCATCGTTGTTAATGGTGATCACACCAGGTTTGAAATCAGTTACGGCAATCTCAGAAGTTACGGTAAAAGTGTTTCTGAACAACGAACGTTTCTTTCTTGTTGCAAACCTGACTTCGGACTTTGCATATTCGTAATACCACTTGCCGCCGCTCATCCTGTAGTTTACTACATACTTAGCGCTCATTACTTCAATCCTGGTCTGTGGCGGACGCTTGAGTATGAAAATGGAAACCGCATCGTCACGGCCTTCAACATTTATGGCCATCTCGGTACGGCCGATTGCAAGTGTTTCACTGTCAATGAAAATCTTACCTCGCATAAGGATGTCCTCCACATAAGGCTTCTTTGTAAATTCAATAACGTGGAAGAATCTGTTACCGAGCATCTGAGGAGCAGCGTTCCTGAACTCATAACATAGTCCCAGCTCATCAATTGGAACACCGGCAAAAGGATTCTTTACATTGTCAATCTCCAGAAGCGCGCCAAGGCCACCAACGTACTTTATGAAAAGTGTATCAGTGGAATCGTAGTTCTTGCTGCCGCGGCCTTTGTATATTCCTGCCCTATCGCCGTGGAAAGAACTGTAGGAAGCCTTGTTTATATCCATAATAGCCTCATTCATAGCAAGATACCTACTACCCTTCTTTACCATCTCCCTGTAGAAAGCTACCATTCCAATATTCTCATTGGCGTAATTATCCTTGATCTTCATGATTGCGGCCTTGAGCATCTCCAGCGGATCGTGAGCGCTCACAATTGCAGGATCAAGAATGTAGTTTACAGGTATAATATTTATTTTCAGAGGTTTCTCAGATGTTGTATAATCCTTGAAATCTGATATTTTCAGAACTGTTTCTGCATATCCCAGGTGGCTTACAATAACGTGCCCGCTTTCAGCGTATGATGCAGGAATCTTGAGTGTAAAAATGCCTTCTGAGTTTGTGACATTGGATATGTTGGTGCCTGCAAGTGTCACTGAAGCAAAATGCAGAGGTTTGGAATTTCCATTCACAAGCACTTTTCCGGCTATCTGAACAAATCCAGTCGGCTCCTGAGAATACAGATTCAGGATGCAAAGAAGCATTGCAAGAATAAGAATAATCCGTTTCATGGCCATCAGATTATATATTGTACAAATATAACTTATCTTTGCATAATTGAAAAACTATTATAATGAGCAGGCACAAGAAGAAAAACTTTGAGTTGGAGAACGTTCTGATTGAAGGTATTGCAGCAGAAGGCAATGCGGTTGCACACATAGACGGCAAGGCTCTTTTCGTTCCACAATGCGTTCCAGGTGATGTGGTTAACGTGATGGTATGCAAGGACAAGAAGAAATACATGCAGGGATATGTCACAAAGATCGTTGAGAAATCTCCGAATCATCTCGAGCCTTTCTGCGAGCATTTCGGAACCTGCGGTGGCTGCTCCTGGGAGATTCTTCCATACCCTATGCAGCTTGAAAACAAGAGGCAGCAGGTTGTTGATCAGTTCGTGAGGATAGGTCACCTTGAAATCCCCGAGTCCGGCGTTGAACCAACCCTTGGCTCGGAGAAAATTACCTGTTACCGCAACAAACTTGAATATACCTTCTCCAACCGGCGATGGGTTGAGAACAAGGAAGAAGCAGACTCACTCAGCGATAGTGAAAAACTTGGCGTAGGCTTCCACATAAGCGGCCTGTTCGACAAAGTGCTGGATTTGAAGAAATGCCATCTTCAGCGTGAACCCTCAAATGAAATAAGGCTTTTCATAAAGCAGTATGCCATAGATAACGGACTGAGTTTCTATGATTTGCGGAATCAGGTGGGTTTCATGCGCAACCTTATGATACGAATCACCAGCACAGGAGAAATCATGCTGCTGGTTGTGTTCGGACCCGATGCTATAAAGAACTGCTCCGACTCGAAGTTCACTCCAAAGGCCGAAGCTCTTGAACTTCTCGAAGCCATCAGGGTAAAATATCCTCAAATAACTTCCTTGCAGTACTGCCTTAACCCCAAGTGCAATGATGCGCTCGGAGACCTGCCTTGCGTTGTTTACAGCGGAAACGATGCGGTTTACGAAAAGATGGAGAATTTGTGCTTCAAGATAGGCCCAAAGTCCTTCTACCAGACAAACTCCGATCAGGCCTACAGATTGTACAGCATTGTAAGACAGGCAATCAAGGATAATTATACAAAAGACTCCAAGCCGGTTGTTTACGACTTATATACAGGTACTGGAACAATAGGTCTGTTCCTGTCTCACATGGCTGAAAAAGTCATTGGAATTGAATATGTTCCGGAAGCTATTGAAGACGCAAAAGTCAATGCTCGGGACAACAATATAGGCAATGCTGAATTCATTGCCGGCGATATGAAGGACATACTTGTTCCTGAATTCATAAAGGAACACGGTACGCCTGACATTGTTGTGCTGGATCCTCCAAGAGCGGGCATACATCCTGACGTGGCAAAGGTGCTGCTTGAAACCGCCGCACCGCTTATGGTTTACGTGAGCTGCAACCCGGCATCACAGGCCAGAGACCTTGAAGTTCTATCACAGAAATACAGAATTGTGCGAATTCAGCCCGTGGATATGTTCCCGCATACGGTTCACG
>NZ_JBAELF010000050.1:0-23031 GCF_056211015.1 Candidatus Egerieousia sp. | reverse complement strand
AAAATTGCTAAGATGTCAACCTCGCACTTGCAGCCTTGTGAGTGCTCTCTCTTTTTGTGCCATTGGCTCAAAATGTATTAAAAACAAGTCAAATAACGCCGGAATAACCAGAAACGGCACAATTAATTTTCGTATGAAATTAGGGAACATCCGATTCGATGCAGAGTTCATATATGCAACAGATGAAAAGGGAAGGACTTTGAAACAGTCCCTTCTCTGGTATCCTGCATTAAAGGATGCTTCAGATGAGGAGAGACAGAAATATTCAGTAGGTTTTGACGGTTTTCATTGGAGAAACTTGGATGAGGACATCTCGTTCGAGAGTTTCGAGTATGACGATGCTGTCCCAACTCCTCTCCAGGAATTCTTCCTTAATCACAAGGAAATCAACATAGCCGAATTCGCCAAGCGTGCAGGCATCAACGCAACACTTCTACGAAACTACATCAACGGTTTCAAGAAGCCTTCACAAGCCAGGGAGCGCCAGATAGTTGAAGAAATAAATAAACTTGGGGTAGAGTATAGTTCACTGATGTTATTATAGATTGATAGTTCTCTTCTGTTCCTGACTTCTGATATTTACTGAAATGACTTATTTGTGACTGCCTGTGTCAATCAAGCAGTTTCTGCAGATCGCAGGAGCTTTTCTGGAACTTGACGAAAGCCTCGGCATATTCAACATCCGACTGCATGCCGCGGAATTCCTCCATGCGGCCATGCTCCTTTTCATACCAGCGTTCAGGGCCCTGGCTCATGTGGCAGAAGCAGGCCTTGCGTTTGAGCTCAACAACTGAAGTGATGTCAACAAAATCCGTTGGATAGAACTGCATTGTCTGGATTCCTGAACATACTTCGAAATAATACAGTTCAAAAGGCTTGTCCATCTTTATCCAGGCGTCGAATACAAGGTTTGAGCAATTCGCATGGTCCCTGTGGCTGTCTATTGGCCAATGTGCGAATACTATATCAGGCTTATACTCTTCAATCAGCTTGTGCATTTCATTGTAGCGCTCCTGCGTGATTTCTGAGTCACCGTCTATCTGAGTCATGAATACCGGCTTCACACCAAGCAGTCTGCAGGCCTCAATTGCTTCAGCTGTCCTTATTCTTGCCGATTCATCAAGACCTGTTCCTGGGATTCCGCGTTCGCCCCTGGTGAAATAGACGGAAATCACTTCATGTCCGGCCTTTGCCAGTCTTATCATTGTGCCGCCGCAACCTGTTTCAGGGTCATCGGGATGAGCACCTATTATCATGATTTTCCTTTTGCCGGCCTTGACCCGTTCGGAAGCTGTTGCATCAGCTGCAAAAGCCTGGGAACCAGTGACTGCCAAGGAAGCGGCCAATGCTCCTCCAGCCTTCAACATTTCACGTCTTGATAGTTTGTTCATACGTTGAAATACAATTAATTGAGTAAATAATGCATATTTTCTCAAATATAATAAAATATTTTTTAATATCCTATACAACGATAGGGAAAAAAATATATCTTTGCACACGTTTTAAAAAATATTTTTTGACAATGAAAGCTATGAAACTTTTTGCAATCGCAGCTATCGCTTTCGCTGCTGTTGCTTGCGGAAACAACGCCGCTCAGGAAGAAGAAATCGTTGAGGAAGTAGTTGAGGCTACCGAGTGCACATGTGACAGCACATGCACACAGTGCGATTCTTGCACATGCGCTCAGGCTGACACAACAGTAGTTGCTCAGTAATTTCTGAAAGGTTTTTTTATTAAAGATCTTTAATAAGAGACATCCTTAAAATGGAAGTCTCTTTTTTTATTGGGTATTGCCTGCAGTTTAGTATATTTGTAGTGAATTAATTGACAAAAACTTATGTCCGCAATTTCTAAATCAAAGGCTTTGCTCAGGCACAAGACCATTGATGCCTGCCTTCGCAACGAATCAAGGAAATACTCCCTTAACGACCTTATCCTGCAATGTACCAGGGCTTTGTCCAAGTCCTTGAAATCAAATGAAAGGATTTCACTCAGGACAATGCAGGCAGACATTGAGTTCATGCGTGATCCTGTTAACGGCTATGGCGCACCAATAGAAGTTTACGAGAAGAAATACTACAGATATTCCAATCCGGACTTCTCCCTTGGCAATCTCACAATCAGGAAAGATGCAGGCAATGAAGGCCTGAATGATCTGTTGAGCAAGCTCGAGGCTGTCATTTCCACTGATGAGTTCTCGTATCTGAAGGATGCTTTCAATAAGCTCGCATCAGAATATAATGCCCATGAAGAGGCTGTAGCCAGAGCTGCCGCGGAAGAAGCTCGAAAAGCTGCTGAAGAAGAGGCTCGAAAAGCTGCAGAAGAAGCCAGAAAAGTTGCTGAGGAAGAAGCCCGAAAAGCTGCAGAAGAAGAAGCTCGAAAAGCTGCTGAGGAAGAAGCGGCAAGGAAAGCTGTTGAAGAGTCTGCAAGAAAGGCTGCTGAAAATTCAGATTACTATCGCAGTGCAAAATATTCCAGGAAAAAGAAGAAGGAAGCGGAGCCTGACCTTTTCTCGGATCTGTTCTAATAACCAGTGATAATAATTCAAATCAAGTTCCATGAAAAAATATATTTTGATATTGGCGCTGTGTGCAATTGCAGCGGTTTCATGCAAGAGCAATGCGCAGAAGCAGGAAGAGCATACCGCAGCTCTAAAGGCGGAACTGCTTGCCCGAATGCAGAGCAAGGAGAATCCATACAATCTGAATATTCTCAACACAGTTGAGGAGTATCTGGAAATAACCGCAAAGGACACATTGAACAGATTGGTGAATCTTGAAGGATATATTCCTAACATAATACTTGATATCCGTTATGCAACTGACAACAATTTCACAGGAACTCAGGTATATACAATGCCTCGCGCATATCTGGTGAGACCTGCGGCAAGGGCTTTGAAGATAGTTGCCGACAGTCTGGAGAAACTTGGTCTTGGCATTGTCCTTTACGATGGATACAGACCTTACAGTGCAACAGTTTATTTCAAGGAAGTGTATTCAGACACTACATTCGTTGCATCTCCTCGCACAGGTTCCAATCATAACAGAGGCTCGGCGGTTGATCTGGCACTTTACAATCTGGCAGACAGCACTTACTGCCTTATGCCAAGCGAGTTCGACACTTTCTCTGAGAAGGCTTCCTGGAAATGCATGGATATTCCGGAGGAGGCAATCAGGAACAGGCAGTTGCTTGGTGACCTTATGGAAAGCGTTGGGTTCAGCAAATATGAAGACGAGTGGTGGCATTACAACTTCGACTACTCTCACAAGGAGATTTACACGCTCAAGAATATCTTCTTTGAGGAACTTGAGGTTCTGGCAGATTATTAGAAAGTGTATTGTTTCATTCCAATTCCGGAAACATGAAAGAAAAGTTGCCTATAGTTGCTCTTGTATATGATTTTGACGGCACTCTGGCGCCAGGCAATATGCAGGAGTTCTCATTCATTCCCGACGTAGGTCAGGAGGTGTCCGACTTCTGGGGCCACACTCAGGTGATGGCCGAGGAGCAGGATTCCGACAATGTTCTCATTTATATGCTGTACATGCTGCAGAAAGCCAAGGAAAAGGGCTTGTCTATAAGAAGGGAGGCATTTACCGAATACGGGCGCAGCGTTCAGTTCTTCAAGGGCGTGCTTGACTGGTTCGACAGAACCTGTGAATATGGCAGGGAGAACGGAGTTATTGTTGAGCATTATATCAACTCTTCCGGAATGAAGGAAATCATTGACGGAACAGCAATAGCCGGCAAGTTCAAGGCCATATTCGCCAGCTGTTATTATTATAATGAAGAAGGTGATGCAATCTGGCCTGCTTCGGCAATCAACTACACGAACAAGACACAGTTCCTATACAAGATAAACAAGGGCATTTTCAGCATCAGCGATTCTGTCCTTATAAATGAATCAATGCCCGACGAGGACAAGAGAGTGAAGTTCAGGAACATGATTTACTTTGGAGATGGAGAGACTGATGTTCCTTGCATGAAAATGGTGAAACAGCTTGGAGGTACTTCCCTGGCTGTTTTCGAGCCTGAAAATGCAAAGAAGGAGAGGATTGCCAGGAAACTGTTCAAACAGAACAGAGTGAATTTCTGGTGCCCTGCCGACTACAGCAACGGCAGCAAGCTCGACACCATAATAAAAACCCTCATCCGCAAAATCAAGGCGGATGAGGATCTATTGAAGCTTGCGGAGGACTGAATCATCAAGCGAACAGGCCGCTGATCCAGCAGCAGATGCTGCAGATCTTTCCTGAGAACCACAGCCATGCGAAAATACCGGCAAGAATCAGGACTATTGCAAATGTTGTCCAGAAGATACGTCTCCTCCTGTTCCTGCGCATCTGCTTTGCCACTGCAGGGTCAATAAGCTGGAGTTTCGGGAACTCAGCCTCGCTGGTGAGAGTTGCACCGAATTTTATCTTTATCATTGCGGCTGCGTTCAGAGCCCAGCCGTTAGCGTTGAGTATAGGTGCAAGATTGCGTTTCCTCAATTTTGTCCATGCCAGGAACATTGAAGGTCCTGAAATGACAACGATTATTCCAAGAATGAAAAGAATTGGGGCGAACCAAGGGGTTTTGAGATAATCAAGGAGATTGGTTACGGCAGAGGCAATGAAGCCCAAAGCCAAACCTATTGCAGCAAATATTCCGGCAAATTTTGCAATATCAAACGGAGTCTTTGGCGCAGGAGCCTGACCTTCGGCGGCATTGGCAGTTGCGCTTTCAGCACTTGATATAAGAGAAGCCGTTGATGCTTCCTCCTTTTCCTTTGCGCTTTTGTTCAGTTTTTCTGTTATCCAGCTCCACAAACGTTTGTATGGCATCCAGAATGCCTGTTTGATGCTGATAGGGTTGGTTATGACATTGGTTATGGTTGCATCCCAGTCATTGCCCTGCCTGTCATAGAACAGACCGTTCTTGCCGGGTTTGAGGTAGCCTATGTCACCACTTGTGACTGCCGAGGCAATCATCATGCTTTCTCCGGTAATCTTGTTATGACACTTGCAATATATAAGGAACATGCCGCTCATTTCCGCTGATTCCATTTGCTTGCCCATATCGCTGACCTTGATACAGAGATCACAGCATCTCTGGTCAATGTAAAGCTCACCGGCCTGGAACATTGATTTCTCATTTTCCTTGCGTGAATAGAAATCATTGAAAGTAACGTAGTTCCTGAGGAAGTGATAGAAATGTTCGTAAAGGACAACGAAATCTGCAAGTTTTCCGATAGCCTTGGCATCAGCCTGTTTGGTCTCATTGAATGAACTTGCAGTCTTGGCAATCTCCTCTTTCCAGGCGGCATATTCACCAAGCTTTGCTTCAATTGCATTCCACTGAGCCTTGCTGATTGTAACAGCACCCGAATAGTCAACGGCAACTGCCATTTCCTTCAGAGTCTTGAATTGAGCGGCCCAGGCAGGGTTTACAGGCTGGTTCATTGGAAGCAGACCGTCCTTTGAAAGCTGTGTCAAAGGATATGAAGCTATCTCATCCCAGCAGCTGTTGGTGTCTTTCTCAGCCAGAAGACCTATTCTTTCAGCAGATACATCCAGCTTTTCAAGACTGGCGTTATTGAACTCAACGAGCGAGCAGCGGATGAAATAATCGTCAACCTTTGCCTTGATAGCCTTTACAGCATCAAGAACAGCGTCCGAGTTGTCTCCGTATGGAAGCACACCGTCATTCTTTGCATCTTCTCCGGCCTTGTCTGCAAGAATCTTCAGGGCTGAATCTATTTCTACCAGAGATACTGCCTGCTTCTTCTCGCCTGTGAGCTCGAACACTTTATCAGCACTGGCCTTGAGTTCTGCACCGTTTGCATCCTTTTCGTTGAAAAGATCAAGTGCAATGCTGTTCTCACTGCGCAGGATGCTGCTGGAATCCTTGAGAGCGCCTGTGAGCAGTTTTGCGGCGGCTATTACCTCATTGGCATGAATTCTGCCGTCCTTGTCGGAGTCAAGAACCTCAAGCGCCCTGGCATTGAATTCTAACCCTGTTGTAGGACAGCTAAGGACTGTCCACAGTTTCTGATCAAGTTCTCCAAGATGTGCAATGTCTTCTCCCTTGGCAATGTTGATGCGGCTTGTTCCGCCAACATTGCAGAATGTCCATTTGTAAGTGCTTTTACCCATAACTTTTTTAGCTGAAAATTCTTTTATGCAAAAATAGGATTAATTTTGCAATTATATGAAAACAAATGGCATTCATAATTTCAAGTTCCATAAGGGTATACCGGAATTACTTGGAGCTACAGTGATGGATGGTGGAGTGAATTTTGCTATCCGCTCCATAAACGCAACATCCTGCACCTTGCACCTCTTCGAGCTTGCTCATATCAATGCAGGGGAATCCGGCGCCATAACTGCAGACAAGGCGGCCGCCTCCATAGTCTTTCCGCAGACCTGCCGTTTCAACGATACCTTTGCCATTTTCATAGAAAACCTGAACTTCACAGAATATTTGTATTCTTACACTTTCGATGGCCCGTTCTCCCCGCAGGAAGGCCATTTGTTTGACAAGAGCAGGCTTCTGGCCGACCCATACGCCAGAATGTACAGCGGATTCGACAGATGGGCTGAACTATCGCAGGTGGATGAAAAGGGAAGGAGAGTGGTGCTTTCAGCAATAGTGGAGGGGAAATATGACTGGGGAGATGAGAAGACTCCTGATATCAAGGATTCCGAGCTTGTGATATATGAGCTGAACGTGCATAACTTCAGTTATGGAGGAAAAGACGAGTCATTGAAAGGGAAACTTGATGCAGTTCTGGAAAAGATACCTTATCTCAAGGACTTGGGCGTGAACTGCGTTGAACTGCTGCCGATATTTGAATTCGATGAACTTGACTGCAAGTATCAGGCTCCTGACGGTGGTAGGCTGCATAATGTCTGGGGCTACAATTCCATCGGCTATTTCGCACCCAAGGCTTCCTACCTTAATGGTGGAACGGCTGAGGACAAGATTGCCAACCTCAAGGATTTCGTTAAGAAAATGCACGCTGCAGGCATTGAGGTGATTCTTGATGTGGTGTATAACCACAGCCCGGAATATGACAGGAGCGGAGAGTATATAAGTTACAGGGGAATAGACAACAAGTCCTATTACATTCTTTCGCAGAATGGTGAATATGTGGATTATACAGGCTGTCACAATACCATTCACTGCAATGGAGAGCTTGCCAGGAAGATGATCCTTGACAGCCTCTGCCATTGGGTCAGGGAATTCCACATAGATGGTTTCAGATTCGATCTGGCGTCGGTTTTCTACAGGAATTCAGCAAATGATAGCAATGGTTATTCACAGAACATCCGCGGAGAGTGGCCGGCTGTTGTGGATGAAATATCAAGGCATCCTGTCCTTTCCAAGGTCAAACTCATAGCGGAGCCTTGGGATGCGGCCGGACTGTATCAGCTGGGGTCGTTCGGTGCAGATATCAATTGTGATGATTCAACATTCCGTTGCGGCTGCAGGAATCGTTGGAGCGAATGGAACGGACGGTACAGGGATACCATACGAAGATTCGTGAAAGGTGATGGCAGTGTGCTTTGGAATCTCAAGGAATCGCTTTGCGGATCGCCTGATCTTTATGCTGGGCAGGGCAGGGGCAGCAGGGCTTCCGTGAATTTCGTGACCGCTCACGATGGCTTCACACTCATGGACCTTGTAAGCTTCAATTCAAAGCATAACCAGGCCAATGGCGAAGATGGCAGGGATGGCTCCGATGACAATTTCAGCTGGAACTGCGGTTATGAAGGCATAATTACTGATGAAATGCCCGCTGCATGCGGAAATGGTATTGAGCCCGAATCATTGAGAGAAGTGAACAATCTGAGAATAAGGCAGATAAAGAACTTCGTAACCCTTCTTATGGTGAGCAGGGGCATACCAATGATTCTTGCAGGTGATGAATTCGGCAATTCGCAGAAAGGCAACAACAATGCATACTGCCAGGATAATGAACTATCGTGGGTGGAATGGGAGAATCTGGAGAAGAATGTGCGGATTCACAGGTTTTTCAAAAGAATGATTGCTTTCAGGAAGGCTCATCCTGTGCTTTCAAGCCCCGATCATTATAAATATAAGGCTTGTGAATCAAATGCTTACCCGGATCTATCCTGGCATGGCTGCAAGGCTTGGAGTGAAGATGAAAATTACGGAGGGCTTTGCCTGGGAATACTTGTCAATTGTTCACAAGCTTCCGTCAATGACAAATTCATATACGTAATAATGAACATGCACTGGGAGGCGCACCCTTTCGAACTGCCTGAAATGCCTGATGGAATGAAATGGCGTGTAGCTGTCAATACCTCCATGCCGGAGCCTGAAGACATATTCGAGACTGGCTGTGAGCCCGTAATAGAAAACAAAATGGAGGTGCTGCTTGGTGCACGCTCCATTATGATTCTGGTCTGCAGATAATGGTTATTCCCGTTTATTTTCCCGCAATGGCGTCAATCTCAACCAGTGCGCCTTTAGGAAGGGCTGAAACCTGGTAGCATACGCGTGCCGGTGCAGCCTCAGGGAAATATTTTGCATACACTGCATTCATTGCTCCGAAATTGTTGATATCGTTGAGCAGAACGCAGGTCTTTGCTACATTTGAATAATCCAGGCCGGCTGCCTTTAGTATTGCCCCGATATTGTCCAATGACTGCTTTGTCTGGTCCTCGATGCCTTCAGGCATTTCGCCTGTTGCTGGATTTACCGGAAGCTGTCCTGAAACGTAAACTGTTCCATTGAGTTCTATTGCCTGTGAATACGGGCCTATGGCCTTTGGCGCATTTTCTGTTGCTATTACTTTTTTCATATCTGTTGTATTTTAGGAATTATCGTTTACCCTTCAGAACCTTATTCCGAATGTTGCCATCACATTCGTGATATGTGTAGAAGCCTTGAACATTGCAGTATTTCCAGTCTCGAAATCGTTGACAACAACATTAGCACCAAGAACTATGCGTTCGCTTACATTGTAAACCACACCGGCTCTGAACTGAAGGCTGAAGGTGAAGTCTGTCTTGTCATCGTATTTGTCCTTGAGCATCTGCATCCATTCATTCAACTTTTGAGTGTACTCTTCGCTCGGGCTGAATGAATTGCCTCCTTCATATTTCAGAGTGCCGTGGAATGAGGTCAGCAGTGTTGGAGTGACAGCGGCATGCAGACATATCTTCCACCCCGATGGAACTATGTTGATTCCGTATCCTGCACCGAGCGCCAGCTGGTTGCTTTTGATTGTAAATCTGTTGGCATTATAGACAATCTGATATGGTACAACCTTGGAAGCGTCAGTGCTGCAATGGAAATATGTGGCTGAAACAAAGAATCCTCCAGCGGTTTTCTTTTGTATGGTGCTGAATTTCAGAACGGCAGGGTAGGAGAATCTTTTTGGATTGATTACAAGGAAGCCTCCTAATCTAAGGCTTTGCACATCAACTCCCTCCCCCTTGCGGGTGCCTACCTTGTATGGATCCACGTCGCCGTACACAAACTCACCGGGACTCCTGTTTATCCTTTGATGCGATATCTCAAGACCAAAACGTCTTGCGTAAAATGAAAGGTCAAAATTCCTTCTGGTCCTGTTTCCAAGTGCAAAGCCGAAGTTCATACCCAGCCCCCTGTAGAAAAAGCCCAGGTTTATGCGGTGGGTCATATTGTTCGTAAGCCGCAGTGAACTGCTTTCAAGTTCCGGATGGTCAAGACTAGGCGCATACATTGTATGTCTGAAATTCAGACCGAGATACGATACATTTATCAGGAACGGATGCTTGGGCAGAGCCACGTAATTGGTATCATATCCTTTATAATTCATTACATATATGGTCCTGCTTATTTTCTGAACATTCGTGCCGAATTTGGTTTCGCGTTCAACACTGCCGTACATCCTTTCTTTCTCGAGTACCTTCCTCTGCTTCCTGGAAACCACGGTGGAGTCCTGAATGTCCTGCGCGACTGAAATGGTATCAATTCCTATGATTAACAGCAACGGAAGCAGACAATGAAATATGTAACTATAGTCTTTCAAGCAGGTTGATAATTTCGTGAATCGAGTATTGCAAAATTACTGAATAATGCCGTAAAAACTAAAATCCAGGCAGAGAAATGCAGATAGTTGGAACAAGAAGCAGGAAGCCAAGGATAATTAGCAGAAGGATGAACTTCCAGACCCATTTCACCCATACGGCGTAAGGAATCTTTGCCATTGCAAGAGCGGCAATCAGAACGCCGGAAGTGGGGGTTATCATATTGGTGAATCCGTCTCCGAACTGGAAGGCAAGCACCGTGGCCTGTCTGGAAAGACCTATCAGATCTGCAAAAGGAGCCATTACAGGTATGGTTATGGCAGCCTTTGCAGTGGCTGAAGGTATTGCCAGATTTATCAAGGTCTGCAATCCGTACATCATTGAAAGCGCTCCTCCCTTCCCGCTGTCTGCCAGTGACAGTTCAAGTGTGTGAAGTATGCTGTCCATTATCCTGCCGTCACGGAGAATTATCACAATGCCGGCGGCAAGTCCAATCACAAGCGCGGTTGACATTATATCCTTTGCCCCCTCAAGGAAGGATTTCACAATATCGTTGCCGCTCAGTCCTGTTGCAATGCCAATTGTAATGGCCATTGCAAGGAAAAGAGCTGAGATTTCAGGCAGATACCATTGGAAGGCAAGAGTTCCTATGATAAGATATACCATTGTGAAACACAATAGGTTAAGTACGTAAAAGTGCACGCTCTTCTTCAAACTTACAAAGGAAAGCCAGACAAAGAGCAGTTCTGCAGCCGGCAGCAGCCAAACAGCTCTGAAACTGCTGTTGCCAATTGAAATCCTGCAGCCGGCTGAGTAAGTGCAGGTGAAAATGCTTATTGCCAACATGGCGATAGCAAAAGACACCCAGGAGCTTCTGTTGGTATAGGAAACCGTGTCCTCGTTGGACGAATTAAGATTCTCCCTCCAGTAAGAATCATAACTGTACATTATTGAAGATTCGGGATTGCGTCTGACCCTGGCGGAGTAGCAGAGGACAACTGCAATGAGAATGGCAGTAAGCACCAGCCAGCATATGAATCTGTACTCCATACCTGAGAACATTGGTATATGAGCCAGATCCTGGGCTATTCCAATTGTGAAAGGATTGAGGAAGGCTCCGCTGAAACCTACGTGTGCCGCAACATAAACCAGGCACAGACCCGTGATGGAATCATAACCCATTGAGATTGCAAGTGGTACAAGTATTGTAACAAAGGCAATGCTTTCCTCGCTCATTCCGAAAACTGCACCGAAAAGCGAGAATACAATCATTATCAGGCTCATGATGAGATTGTTGACACCGATTTTCGCAAGCAGTGCATTGCGCTCCAGTTTCCTTGTCCAGACAAGAAAGGATTTGATACCAACTTCCACTGCGCGGCTCTGGTTCACCATCCAGAAACTGCCGCCGATTATCAGAACAAAGATTATTATAGGAGCCTGCTTTGTAAATCCGTTCAGGAAAGCGGTGAAGATCTGCCAGGTCTGCGCCTGGGCGGGCTGCTCAACGAACGTGGTGCTGCCATCAGCGTTATGGACGTATTCACCTCCGGGAACAAACCAGGTGGCGATTGCGCACAATGCAATTATTGCAAAGATTATGATATATGTGTTGGGGAATCTCTTTGGGTTCATATTGATTTACAGCAGGAAGAACATTGCAACACCGGCCAGTGTAACCAGCGTGCCAATCACCTCCTTCAATGATATTTTCTGTTTGTTGATTATTGCGTACGGTACGATTATGAGCACGGGGGTCAGCGCCATCAGAGTGGAGGCTATTCCGGCCTTTGCATATTGAACAGCCATCAATGAGAGGGAGACACCTATGAACGGGCCGAATATGGTGGTCAGGGAGGCGAATGTCATCCCTTTCCTGTCGCGCAGTGCGGCAACCACCTTGCTGTTGGAGTGCATCAATGTTATGATGGCGAAAAAGCCTATGAATCCGAAAATGGCTCTAATCATCGTGCCTGCGAAAGGCACTGCGAACAGCAGTTCCGATGAAGCGTCGGCAGGGAGGACGCTGGCATAGTGGTCAAGACCTATCTTGCTGAGAACAAGTCCAATGCCCTGTCCAACACCTGCTCCAATACCTAACAATACACCCCTTACAGGCAATTTCAGTTTAACCTTTTTTGAGCCCTTGTCTTTGGCCAGAATGGAAATTGCTATACCGCAGAGAGTTACAGCCATTGCCAGCCATGACACTCCTTTCATCTGCTGGCCGAGCATTATCCAGCCTGCTATTCCTGCAACCGGCGGGGCAAGGGTCATGAACAATTGGCCGAATTTGGAACCGATGACCACATAGCAGTTGAAAAGGCAGTAGTCACCGAAAATGTAACCCACAACTCCCGAAAGTCCGAGCCAGAACCAGGTCTGATTGTTTGCGTAAAGAGGGTAGGGTGCACCTGTGAGGACGAAAAGGAATATGGCCAGCAATATTATTGACAGACCCATTCTAATGATATTCAAAGGCATTGCACCAATGCGGTGGCTGGCAATGTCCGCAAACAATGCGGTTGCTGTCCAGGAAACGGCAACTGTAAGTGATATTATTTCACCAAGGTATTCCATTTACAGATTTATGTTTGAAAGGAAATGAACTATTCCGCTCACTGGCACACTGAAGAGATTCATGATCATTGTGCCGGCAAGGGCAAGGACAAGAGCGAGGTACTGTCTTGCTGCAATCGGCTTCCTGCTTGAATGGAAAAGTCCGTATTTGTCAATCACGGTTCCTCCCGCCAGCTGTCCTATCACACCAACAATGGTTACAAGTTGCACACCTATTCTTGCAGTGAAGAACGTGAGGCTTATTACATATATTGCTCCGCAGACTCCGGCAGTCCATACCCACCAGGGGCGATGTTCGGACTTGCTTGAATGAGATAGGAAAATATATTTGAAATTGTGCCTGCAGGCAGGAACAATGACTATCAGCAGTATAAAAAGTATGTCGGAAACCAGAAACGATATCCAGGAAGCGAACATTGATGATTGGTACCAGACTGCAAGCTGGCTGTTCATAACTGGCTGGAGCGCAAACGCCACTCCAACAACAAGGCCCAGGAAACGGTAGAGCCAGGCGTGACTCACATTTTTGCCGGTGTCTGTTGCGTAAAGCCAGAGGGCGGCAACAATGCATATGAATCCTATGAAATCATCGGCTTCGATTATCTTGTG
Organism: Candidatus Egerieousia sp.; assembly: GCF_056211015.1. Taxonomy (NCBI): domain Bacteria; kingdom Pseudomonadati; phylum Bacteroidota; class Bacteroidia; order Bacteroidales; genus Candidatus Egerieousia; species Candidatus Egerieousia sp. The sequence goes on along the minus strand of NZ_JBAELF010000050.1, from coordinate 9,817 downwards.
CGCATAACCGAAGAAGCCGAACATCTCAATGACAAAGCTGGTGAGGAGCATTCCCAGCATTGGGATGAGCACTGTCTGAACTCCTCCGAGTTTCGGGAAAATCACCACAAGCAAGGTTACTCCAACGAGTCCCATCACACCGCCAAGCCACTGCCAGAGCGGAATCCTGCCAATGAATTCTGTAAACGGAGAAAGTGGCTGTCCGTTAAAAGCAATGATTCCGGCAATGAGAACCGTGCTCACAGAAAACGATATGAATGCCGCCAGCAGAGGGCTCTGCACATACTGTGTCATCTTGTTGTTTATGGCAGTCTGCACGGGGCTGCCAACGGAAGCAAGGAAGACTATGAAAACATATATGAATAACATTATATTTCAATCAAAAATCAAAGCCCAAAGATAATACTTATATTTGTCAACAATACCGCAAACGGAACTTTGCTTTGAGAATCATTTACAATAAATATTTCCCGTTCGGCAATTTCTTTGCCATAAATATCCTGGGATTTGTGTTTGCAAGAAAGGATATGGGCGAGCTCAGGAACATTGACAGAAATCACGAGCTGATTCACAGCCTGCAGCAAAGGGAAATGCTGTTCATTGGCTTTTACTTATGGTATGGCCTGGAATGGCTTGTGCGTCTGGCCCGTTGTCTGAATGCAATGCAGGCATACCGTTCCATAAGTTTCGAGCAGGAAGCATACGCAGAACAGCATGACCTGGACTATTCAAGTCACAGGTCATGCTATGCGTGGACAAAATACCTCAGAAAATAATCCAGAACGATATGCCTAAACCGAAAATCAACGTCCACACCTATTGGCCTTGAATAGCTTTTTGAGGCGGATTGGCGTGGACGGTGAGGCAATTTTGCCTCATCGTCCACGCTTACCATCGCCAGAGTGTGGTGTGGCGCATTCATGTGAGGATGGTGATTTTCGGTTTAGGCTGCGCCTTGCACTCCGGCATACTGCAGATTGCATGAACACATGGTTTTGCACCTGAGCCATATTGTTTGTTCACATTTTTGTAAATACAAATAATGTTCATATATTTGTGAACAAATAATTGGCCGATATGATTGTAATTTTTACCGAAGATTACCTCAAAGAATTATATACTGATGGAAAGACAACTGACAAGAAGTATAGGTTTCAGCCATTTATTGTTTCTAAATATGTTCGTATCATTAATTTAATGGTTGTACAAGAGAATGTACTCGGGTTGATGAAATACGGCTCGCTTCACTATGAACACTTACATGGCGACAAAGAAGGCCTTTCATCTGTTCGTATCAATGATCAATATAGGATAGAATTCAAAGAGGAGACTGAAGAAGGACAAACATTGGCCACAATTGTTAATATTGAAAAATTATCAAAACATTATAAGTAGTATGGTAGAAATTATAGGAACAAATAGCAACATGATTGCCAACAACTTGACTCCATACATTGCTGTCCACCCTGGAGAGGTGATTCGTGATGAAATAGAATATCGTGGCATTTCCCAGCGTGAGTTGGCGAGAAGAATTTCAGTTTCCCCTACAATTATCAATGAGGTTTTGAAAGGAAAACGTCAGCTTGGAACCGAGTTGGCTCTGCTGATAGGGGCGGCACTTGGAATAGATGCAGAACCTCTCATCGAATTGCAATGCAGATATAGCATAATGGAAGCTAAGAAAAATTCTACTTTCCAAATGAAACTGTCTTCCATTGAACAAATGCGAGCTGTCTCATTTGGCATAGCGTAACTGATATGGAAATAAGTATGAATAAGGACACCATTGGCCAGTTCATACTACTTCTCTTTTATGTGTTTCAAATAGTATTCTTTTGTCATAAATCCATTACATCCGGACTTGTCTGACTTGTAATTGGTGCACCCCAGGAAGGGCTCCACTTTGCCTTCCTTGACAATGAGATAACCATCCTGGCATTTGTCACACTTCATGATAGACAACTCTCCACCACGGAGATTATTGGTCATGAAGTCGCATATCTCGGGCTCGTTACTACATAACCACAACTTCAGTCCATAGTGAGGCTTGTATCTCAACCGAAGCGGATAACCGCAAATCGGGCAACGTTTTGTATCTGCAGGATTAGTGTCATCATCTTCATTGAGCTTACCGTTGACCTTCACATTCTTGAAACCGCTGATCAGTTCAGTGACAAACTTTGACGGATGCTGCTCTGGAGCAACGATATAAACGCGGTTCTTAGTTCTTGTCAAAGCTACGTAGAACAGACGTCTCTCTTCCGCATACTCAATCGAGTAATCATCCTTCACGACGAACTTCAATACCGGATCTTCCTGTATCTGAGATGGGAATCCATACAACTCATTGCGGGCATTGATGATAATCACGTTGTCAAATCCAAGGCCTTTTGCTCTGTGAACAGTCATGAACTCAAGCCTTGTTCCCGGGAATTTCTTTGACTGCACTCCACCAGTCTTTTCGTCGTATATGAAATCTGCTGACAGACTGAGTTTATATGCATCAAATCCGTAACGACCAAGCAGCAGGATTGAAGACTTTGGATTTTCCTCAAGAATCTTGGCTACAATGTCTTCGACGGTCTTTCCAATCATGTAGTACTTACCGCCTTTGCCCTTTGTCTGCTTCCTGTCAACCTCTTCCGTATAGGATTCAATAATCACAGGGTCTTGAATATGCTTCGGTGATACAAGCGCTTTCTTGAACTGCGAATCATTCTTCTGAATAAAACTGCCTGCAATGTCAATCATTTCCTGTGCGTTGCGGTATGTGCGGGTTATCTTCAGTTCCTGACCATATCCCATAGCTTCCTGGAACTAGGTAAAGAGAGTTATATCAGCTCCGGCATACGCATAGATAGACTGCCAGTCATCACCAACGGCAATAATCTTTGCATCACATATCTGTCTCAATGCTTTCGTTATTCAGATATAAGAAGTTTGCAATTGACACTTCCTGTGCTGATCGCAACGTTTCATGAGCGATAGATATCTTTTTTCCGGTCCTCTTATTGATTATTTCCTCAGTGTACTCGCTCATGTTACCCTTCAGGGTAGAGAAGTCGGCCTTGGAAATATAGTTGAAGAAGGTGTTCAGGTCATCGCCATCGTATGGTGCGTCGAAGTAGCTCCCAAAGAACAGAATCAGTTTGTCCACGAGTTCCGGTTGCTCGAGGATGTTGCCCTTCAGATAGTTGTTTATGACGTTGAACATAAAGCCGCCATCAACGATATTCTTTCCCATAGCTTCTTTCTTGCGCAGGATTGCATATCCCGTGCTGTGGAAGGTTGTTACAGGGCATGGAATTCCAAGACCTTTGTTGATTTTGTCTCTAAGTTCCCCAACAGCTTTGTTCGTGAATGAGATTACCAGAATCTGCTCCGGCCTGATGCCTTTCTTTTCAACCAGGTAACGAACCTTGGCGGCAACCGTTGTCGTCTTTCCAGCTCCTGCACCAGCGATTACCAAAGTGTAATCTTCATCGGAAAGCACCACCTGTCGTTGCTCTTCGTCGAGGTTGATAACCGGATCCACCTTCTTTAGTATTGTGTCCAGATAAGCTTTCTCAGTTTTCAGATGCTTGGCAACATATTCCTTGTTGTGCCTCTCCACTGAGGCAGGGATGGTCTTGAAGTCGTCTATGTCCACGTAATACTGGAGGAGCTTTTCAACCCATTTCTCCTGCAGGTCGTTCTGCTGGCAATAGAATGATAGAGCCTTCGCTCGTTTCAGCGCCAGAAAGAAATTATAGATGTCTGCATACTTTGGTACAATCTCCTTGTAATCGCTGACAGCGAGATACTTATCACTGCTGAGCAACTCCTTCAACTCACGATAGAACTTTACAAGCTGCTTATGCTCAGGAGTCATCGCACCAGTCACCCTCAATGTTTCCGAGGATGTTTGCACCTTTGAAAGTCTGGAGAATAGTTTGCTTAGAAATGACATTTGTTTAGTGTATACCGCAACGAGTTTACATCTAGGATTCCGCAATAGCGTATATATTATTCAAGATAAAACGCTGAGCGTTCGGATTGTATACTACAGCCCAATATGGTCCACTTGTTCCTTCTCTCAACTCTGCAGATATTCCAATAGAGCAACCAGATGCTGTTGGTTTTTTCTTTTTCCCAAGATTATCAACTTCAACTTCTTCTATGTAACCGTTAGCAATAAGCCAGCTTAATATTTTGCCGTATGACATAGGCTTCATATTTTCTGGAACAAACTTGTTTATTTCCTTAACGAAATTGGAAATATACGTTTTTTCTTCAATGTTCACTTTTGCCAGATCCTCAGGGCTGATGTTGAAATCAAGTTCATACTCCTTTGATTTTCTGCCAACCTTCTTGACTGCTGCATCTAATATCTCCGCAACATAGAAAAGGCAGCGGGAAATGTGAACATTGTTCACAATGTCGCTGTCAGGAATCACATTTCCATCTAGAGGGTTGATTCCATTTGCGAGTTTCTGAATCCAGTCCTTAGCTATTAGGGTCTTATTATTTTCTTGCATGGTGGTATAGTTTTTTTGCGGCCTTATTAATTTTCACTTGTTGATAGTATTGTTACAATTTGAGCTTGATGTGGAGCTTGCCCAGGCACCAGGTTATGCATATGATGGCAATGCCGAAGACAAAGGAGCGGAGCAGGCCGAGTCCTCCGTAACTGAATGTGTGAGGGTAGTGAAGTTCGAATGCGCTCATCAACGCGTACCAGATTGATGGCAGCATGTAGGCTGTAAGGGTTGCAGTGCCGGCGGGTTTCATGAAATCAGCCCAGGATGTCTTTCCTTTCATATCGCAGATCCAGTAAAGGAAGGCAAGAAACGGGAAGAAGATAGCCAGTGAATAGAACAGCCAGGCCGGAGTTGCCTGCATCTTGGAGATGATCCATATCTGATGGCTGGCTATTGCAAGGCAGAGCATGATGGCGGCAAGGAATACCATCGTAAGTGGAAAAGCATGCTTCCTGTAGGAAGGAGAGCTGTATTTCATAAGAGCAGCAGAAGCTGCAGTTCCTGCCATTACAAAGGCTGGGTGAGTCCATCCACCAGGGTAGAAGTTCAGGAAGAGTGCGTTGATGGACCAGTCCTTTGGTATGCAGGGCAGAGTGTTGAGTATGCACAGCAGAGTAACGCCTCCCCATGCGAAAAGGGCCTTTTTAAGACTGCCCTGAATGAAGATGTATATTATTGAGCATATTCCGTATGCCCAGCCTATCAGGCCGAGAATGCCCCACCATCCGTGTGAAAAATGAATTCCGTTGAAATCCTTGTAAAGAACTATCGCCACGAGTGTGGCAGCTCCAATGAACTTGAGAGCCCGGTAAAGCCACTTCCTGCCGCCCTGGGCTTTGGGATAGGAGTTCCAGAGAAGGAAGTATGAGACCACAACCGCTATGGAAAGCAGATAGCGCGGAATGCCGCCTTCAGGAGCCTTGCCGTTCATAGAGAACAGGCCCATCACTATAAGGAAGGTCGAGCGTTCTATCACGTGAAGAATGACCTGGGCATCGGTATCGCCTTTTTTCTTTCTGGCCGCAACCGAGAACGGGATTGACAGACCTACGCAGAAAAGGAAAGCGGGGAATACGAGGTCGGAGAATCCAAGCATGTCCTCAGTCATTGCCGCATGGTGCATCCAGTGAGGAATGCCTTCCATGCCCGCAAAATCGTTTACAAAGAGCATCATGAGCATTGTGAATGCGCGGAAGATGTCAATCGTTTCTATTCTTGATGATTTCATTAAGCAGGCTTTTTGTTTATTCTCTACAAAATTGCGAAACATATAGGTTATGATGCATTCAGTTTTCCATATGAACCGAGAGCTGAGGGAATGGGAATTTCACACCGTTCCTTGGCAGTTCCTCATATATCTTCTCGTTAAGAACATAGAAAACATCCCAGTAATCCTTTGTGTTCACCCACAGTTTGAGAATGAAATTCACGCTGCTGGGCCCAAGTGAAGCAATTGATACGAATGGGTTGGCAACAGGTGCGGCCGTTGGTGCATCCCCGGTGCTTTTCAGGATTCTTTCATCGGAAGCGGCAATGCCGTATAACAGTGACTTCACCAGTTCTGCATCGTTTCCATATTCCACTGCTACTGTCATGTCAATTCTTCTGAATGGCATTGCGGAATAATTGTTCACGGTTCCGTTCTGCAGAGGTCCGTTAGGAAGAATTATTACACGGTTGTCAATTGTAACTATCTTGGTGGAGGAAATGTTCATTTCAAGCACGCTGCCTTCATAATTCATGGCTTCAATGTAATCGCCTACCTTGAAAGGTTTGAAAATCAGAATTATGAGTCCGCCAGCAAAATTTTGCATTGTGCCGCTCATTGCCATACCTATAGCCACGCCGCCACCTGCAAGCAGTGCTGCCAGAGACGTTGTTTCCACACCAAGGGTTCCAATGGCAATTATGATTACAATTATCCATAGCATTGCGGTAATAACGCTGGTTACAAAGGATATCACAGCAGGCTCGGCCTTCTTCCTGGAAAGAAATTTCCTGATGAAACCTTTAATGACACGTATGAGCCATGCGCCGATGAAATATATGGCAATTGCAGCCAGCAGTTTGATTCCGAACTGGATGAATTTGTCCAGAATTGACATTACAAGCTGGTCAGCAGGAGTGCTGGAAACCGAATTTATTGAAGAAATCAAATGTTTTTCAATATCGGTTTTGCCGGTAGTGTCCAGAAACATTGTTTTCAATGAATCAGCCACTACAAGTTTTGTGTTACTGGCCGCAAGTATAATATTTGAGAATCCTGACATAATATAATAGTACCGTTATTAATCGAACAGCACAATACAAAAATAGTGAATTGTTGCGAATATTTTTAAAGATAGTAATTTTGCAGTCCGAAAACACTGAGATAATGATTAAGACTATAGTATTTGATTTTGGAAAAGTGCTGGTTGATTATGAATTCGACCAATTCCTGATTCCTCTTTTCAAAGGGAATATTGCGGAAGTGGAGAGGTTCAAGGAGGTGATGTGCAACGAGGATTTCGTATTGAGGATGGACAAGGGCGAGACGTCATTTGAGGATCTCATTGCGGAGAAGCAGACGGAATATCCACAATGGAATTATGAACTTCAGGTATTCCGCGACAGGCAGATAGAGATCATCACAGAGGAGATTCCTGGAATGCGTTCACTCATTCACAGGCTCCGGGCGGCAGGCTACGGAATCTATGGCCTGACAAACTGGTGCAACAATGTATATGAAGTCATAGAAAAGTTCGACATTCTCCAGCTGATGGATGACAGACTGATATCTTCCGAGGAAAAGCTGATAAAGCCTCACGTGGACATTTACTGGCGTTTCTGTGAGAAATTCGGATTCAAGGCCGAGGAATGCGTGTTCACTGATGATAAGCTCAGCAACATTCTTGGAGCACGTCAGGCAGGAATGCACGCCATACAGTTCTTCAACGCCGCTCAGTTCGAGCAGGAATTGAGCCGGTTGACCAGCTTTTAGTTTCCTGCCTGCGCCAGAACTTTGAGCAATTGTGCCTCAAGCGATGTGTTATATCCCTGTGAGAAATAAATTATTCTTCCGAAACTGTCCGCAACAACAATGAGCGGAAGATTCGCGCTGTTGCTGTGCATTCCGGATTTTATCATTGATGCAATCCTGCCATCAACATCTGTTCCGAACACAACATTCTCAAGACCTTGCGGCCTTGACTTTTCAGGTAGAATTCCATTCTCACCTTTTACGCTGCTGCCAAGAACAATCACTTTCCTGCCCCAATCATTGATGGCTTGGGCCATTGCGCTCATCTGCTGTGCTGCATGAATGCTTGGCTCATTGTGTGAGGCGAATACACAAAGCATGAAATAACCGCGGCCTGTAGCGGAAAGAATGCTGCATTCCTGGGCATTTTCGGGCAGGAAGCGCTGCTCCGCATCCAGACTGCCTATCACCGCAAGCTTGGAATCATTGCTGCGCAGGACAACAGGAATCTTTATGCTTGAACCGGCATTTATGTTGAAGAATTCAAGATGAGCAAGCACGCTTCCATCGGCCATCCTGTTTCCGCTGGTCATCAGATAATAGCCTGCATTCAAATCATTTACAGAGGCAACTGTCTCATTCTCATTGAATTCACACAAATGAGCCGATCTGTCATATATCTGTGACAGTGTGTAGTGCTTGTAATACTCAGCCATCTTCAAAGGACTGCCGCCGGCATTGTATGAAGTTTGAAGGCGGCCTTTCGCTGAAACCTCCTGTGTGCCTGAATCAAAATCCACATCAACCCAGGACCCGTCCTCAAGCCTGTACTGCGCAGAGGAAGTGACCTCATCAATCCTTGCCGCAAAGCCCAGAGTCCTGCACATTGCTACAAAGAAAATTTTTTGTGAAGGCCTGTCGGAAATCCTGCTTTCCCACACGGCGACAGGTGGTATTCTAAGCTCCTGAGGATTCCGTGACTCAACTATCCTTATGCTGTCCTTCACCCACCGGGCAACCTGAGCAGGGGAGAGGAGGCTGTCAATCAGACCTGAATTGAGTATGGCGCATCTGTAAGGACAAAGCATCTCAAGTTCCACCCTTGGTGATACTATATATTTATCTGCCATTACATCCTGCTTGTCTCTTGCAAGATTTGTTCTCGATGTTATGCTGTCTCCACAAACCTGGGTCCTTGAAGTGCCGTACTGCCTGCTCCTTGTCTTGAAGAGTATTGCCAGGCCTTTCTCGGTGTCCTCAAGCACTTCAGGACTTACGTCAATTTCATCTTTCTTTGTAAGGAAATATGCAGATACATCGGTTTTAGGATGTTCCCTTGACTCACGTATTGTGTTGCCTTCTTCAAGACGCTTTGCATTCAGGGCAATCTGTTCCTCGCTTGCCTTGCTTGGCAGTGGCTTCTCCACCGGAGGTACAATATCAAGGTCCATGCTGTATCTCTTGCCGAAAGTCTTGTCAAGAACCAGTTCCGCAGAGTCAGCGGATGCCACTGCAATGCCGAATCTGTCATCCTTTGAAGCCCAGGTAACAATGTCTCCCAGTCCGGTATCAATGGAAGCCTGGCCCTTTTCATCGGTCCTGTACTTTGCAACCGTGTAGAACTCAGCATAATTGTAAATCTTGAACTCCAGATTCGCTTCAGGAACTGCATTGCCCAATGTGTCTTTAACGGTAACAGTTATTCTTCTGGTAGGGACATAGTTCTTTATAACATTGATTTCAGTATAAACGGGAGTCCTGGAAATGACATCCTCCGGTCCGTCATAATTTCCGAAGGCCTTTGTGTGCAGCAGCATTGCCCTTGAAACCGATGAATTGAACCATCCCATGTCAAGCACCGGTTCAGGCTCGCAGGCTCCCATGAAATGCCATGCGCCGTTCACATATACTTCAACCCAGGCGTGGTTGTCATCAGTGTGAGCCCATCGCGGTGTATAAACCTGACGGGCCGGAAGACCTGCCGCCCTCAGGGCTGAGACTGCCAGAACCGATTCCTCTCCGCAGCGGCCAAGACCTGATCTGATGGAAGCCATAGGTCCCAGAGTCCTGCCGTCGGATGGTATGTAAGTCATCCTCTCGTGGCACCAGTGGTTTATTTCCAGAGCGGCCTGCTCCATTGTCATACCTTCCACGCGCTCGCACAGGCTGTCTGCGTAAATGAGCCTGAAATCATCCAGATTTTCATACGAAAATTAATTGTGCCGTTTCTGGTTATTCCGGCGTTATTTGACTTGTTTTTAATACATTTTGAGCCAATGGCACAAAAAGAGAGAGCACTCACAAGGCTGCAAGTGCGAGGTTGACATCTTAGCAATTT
>NZ_JBAELF010000049.1:0-18433 GCF_056211015.1 Candidatus Egerieousia sp. | reverse complement strand
GGGCCGGCAAAGACATCGGAACACTGATATTGTCCGCCCGGTTAGGGAATGAAAACTGAAATCAATGCTTTCGACCGAAACATTGCCTCCGGCACACGTTCAATTAATCGCAATCAAACTTTCTTGCGGAATTGAGGTTATTTTCATTCTATTTCCGTTTCCGTTCAGGACTGCCGGCCCCTGATAAGTCTCAGTTCCCTTATCATTGCATCCGCCACCTTGGCGCTTGTGCCGCTGCCTCCGAGCATCCGGCGCACCTCTTCATAATTATCCTGCATCTTCTGTACATATTCCTTGTCATCCAGAAGCTTTGAAAGTTCAGCATCAAGATTCTGCGGTGTGGCATCGTGCTGTATGAGCTCCTTGAAAATGCCCTTGTCGAGAATCAGGTTGGCCAGAGAGATGTAGTTCAGCTTTACCAGCCTTTTAGCAATCTGGTAACTGATTTCACTGCCTGCGTAACATACAACCTGGGGAACACCTATCAATGCAGCCTCAAGTGAAGCGGTACCGGAATTGATTATGGCGGCATTGGAATGCTTGAGTATAGGATAGGTCTCATCTATCAGAAGATGTACATTCTCCAGAGCACCTCCGAAACTGTCTATGATTCTGTGGTACAGACTTATGTCCAGATGCTTTACGCCCGCTATGAGGAAATCGAGTTCGGGATGCTTTGCAGCAACGGCAAGCTCTCTTCCAAGTGTAGTGAGCACCTCGGCCTTGCGGCTGCCGGCAAGAAGCGCCACCTTTCTTCTGTGCGGGTCAAGATTGTGCGCCTTGCAGAAGTCTTCCCTGCTTATACGGAGCTTTTCATTGCTCATTATGCTGTCAAGCAGAGGATTGCCGTTATAGATAGGATTCAGGCCCCATTTCCTGAAATATTCTATTTCAAACGGGAAGATAATGAAGAGACGGTCAACGAAGCGCTTTATCTTGAACACGCGTTTCTCTTTCCAGGCCCAGACCTTTGGAGCAATATAATAGAACACAGGTATTCCGTGCTTCTTTGCGAATCCGGCCATACGAAGATTGAAACCGGGATAGTCTATGAGTATGAGCACATCCGGCTTCCATTCCAGTATGTCCTGCCTGCAACGCCTGAAATTGCCGAATATCCTGAATATTTTCTTGAGCACCTCCCAGAAGCCCATTATGGCGGTATCCTTGTAATGGCTGACAAGCGTTGCACCGGCCTGCTGCATCAGGTCCCCTCCCCAGCAACGGTACTCCCCTTCGGGATCCTGCTGTACAAGTCCCTTGAGAAGATTTGATCCGTGCAAATCGCCGCTGGCCTCTCCGGCTATAAGGTAGTACTTCATTGTTTCATCCAAATTATAATTTCCACGCCTCGCTCAATCGCCGCGCTTCCTCAACATTGCTGTTATCAACCTTGTGAACGGAAATCGCTATGTAGCCCTGCTCAACAAGTTTATTGTCCGCCTCAAGCAATTCACTATCGCAGGTGGAAGAATAGAACCTGCCCTCCTCCGGGGCCTCTCCCCTTGCTTCAAGTTCCTCGAAGTCCTGGAACCTGCCCACCATCCAGTATATGGTCTTGCCGAAAGGGTCCTTCTGCACATCGAATTCCTTCACCCATCTTCCGCGCCCCATGCGTGCAAATCTTATGCCTTTCACCTGCTCGGCCGGAAGATTAGGGAAGTTCACGTTCAAATAGAAACCTTTTTTTGGCGGATTCTTGAAAAAAGCACGCAAAATAGTATCATAAAATTTTTCAACTTGTGAAAAATCCGGGTGCTCATTGTGAGTATCAATGGAGAAAGCTATTGTTGGTATTGCATAAATCGTTGCTTCCGCAGCCGCTCCGAGGGTGCCGGAATACACTGCTGCTATGGAAGCATTGGAACCCTGATTTATTCCGCTGAAGCAGAAATCCGGTCTGTGATCCTGGAAGAACAGCTGCATACCCATTTTCACGCAATCCGCCGGAGTTCCGTCCAAAGCCACCCAATGTGCTATGTGACTACCTTTTACGCTCTCAAAAGTCTCCCTCACCCTTAAAATCTGTCCCAGAGAAAGCGATGCTGACTTTCCGCTCTGAACTTCAGACGGGGCTACAACGTACACATTGCCATAGTTCAGAAGCAGGTCAACGGCCACTTGAATTCCGGCAGATCTTATGCCATCGTCATTAGTCACCAAAAAATTCATATAATCATACAATTTTTACAGAAAAATAGCTTTCAAAGATACTCAATAAAATAAAATTTTCAGTAATTTTGCAAGGATTTTAAAGAAATAGATATAAACCAGTCTTATTAATTTAAATTATTGAGTTATGATTAAAGTAGGTATCAACGGATTCGGCCGCATTGGCAGATGCGTTTTCAGAGCAGCTCAGGAAATGGAGGGCATTGAGATTGTTGGAATAAACGATCTTCTTGACGTGGACTACATGGCATATATGCTCAAATACGATACAATGCACGGCCAGTTCAACGGAACAGTGGATTACAGGCCGGGGTTCCTTGTAGTGAACGGCAAAGAGATAAGAGTTACAGCGGAGACAGATCCTGCAAACATCAACTGGACCGCAGTTGGCGCAGAGTACGTTGTTGAATCAACAGGTCTTTTCCTCACCAAGGAGAAGGCTGAGGCACATATCAAGGCCGGTGCAAGAAGAGTTGTAATGTCAGCTCCTTCAAAGGACGATACCCCTATGTTCGTCTGCGGTGTGAATGAAAAGGAATATGCAGGACAGCCTATCGTTTCAAACGCATCCTGCACAACAAACTGCCTTGCTCCTCTTGCAAAGGTTCTCCACGACAAATGGGGCATCACAGAGGGTCTCATGACAACAATTCATTCCACAACAGCCACACAGAAGACCGTTGACGGTCCTTCAAAGAAAGACTGGAGAGGCGGACGTGCCGCTTCTGGCAACATCATTCCATCTTCTACAGGTGCAGCAAAGGCTGTTGGAAAGGTTATCCCTTCACTCCTTGGCAAGCTCACAGGTATGTCAATGCGCGTTCCTACCCTCGATGTTTCAGTTGTTGACCTTACAGTCAACCTGGCCAAGCCTGCAACCTACGCTGAAATCTGCGCAGAAATGAAGAGAGCATCAGAGAACGAAATGAAGGGCATCCTCGGTTACACAGAAGAAGCAGTGGTTTCTTCAGACTTCCTTGGCGAGAAGAGAACCTCCGTATTCGACGCAAAGGCCGGCATTGCAATCTCGGACACTTTTGTAAAGGTTGTTTCCTGGTACGATAACGAGATCGGTTACTCCAACAAGGTTCTCGAACTCATCAAACACATGGCAACTGTAAAATAGTTTGTCCGAACTGATATAAATCAGCAGTAGCTTTTTCACGGCATTGGCTTCCGAAAAGGGAGGGCACCAGTTTTGCTGGGAGGACCGTGAAAAAGCTACTGCTGATTTATGTATTACCCCAATTTATGTATTACACAGAGTGGTTCTCAAAAGATGGCCCCAGAGTGGTCTGCAAGAGTAGTGCATGAGAACAACCCCCTTATTTCAGGCAGGTGGTTCTCAATGCACCGCCATCAATACATATCTGACATGAGGTAGTGAGTACCACACGATCGGGCTAATCGGTCTCGGTTTTGAGAAAAAATGTGACCAAACGGGTGCCGAAAGACGAAAACGGGCGCATTTTCAGCAAAAACTTGACCGTATGAAGCGGCAGGTCACTGGAATATGAAAAATCTTTGCCCAGGAAAGGCAAAGTTTTTCAGATGAAGTGACTGCCGCACTCAAGCGAAACGCTGGAAACAGAAGAAAGGCCTCATCAGAGGCCTAGCGGAGGGCGCGAACTTGCTGGAAGCGGAAGCCCGGATTTGATAGATCAGATTTCTTTCCTAACTTTGCTATGATAGAATGAGAATTTTGAGAAAATGAAAGAAGCCCAGAACAAATTCATGCAGAAAGCCATTGACGAGGCAATGGACGGCATACAGAAGCATCACGGCGGCCCATTCGGCTCAGTGATTGTGAGGAACGGAGAAATCATTGGCAAAGGCCACAACAGAGTTCTGAAGAACAACGATCCCACCTGCCACGGAGAAGTTGACGCCATAAGGAAGGCCTGCTACAATCTGGACACTTTCGATCTCTCAGGCTGCGAACTATATACCACTGGAGAACCTTGCCACATGTGCCTGTGCGCATGCATGTGGTCGAACATAAGCAGAATTTATTACGGATGCACAATAGCCGACAACGAGAGTATCGGCTTCCGTGACAACAAGTTCAACAATATTTTCGAAGGCAGGGACAAGCTCAAGGACTACCTGGTCCAGATTGACAGGGACGCATGTCTCGAACTGTTTGACGAATATCTCAAGACTCAACCTGAAAATTACTAGCAATCCTCAATACCGTTCACATGATATCAAATCTTCTTCAAAACTACACATCGTCCTTATTCTGGGGACTTATTATTACCTCGTCAATAATGGTGATAATGTATTTTGTCCTGAAAAGTCTAAGCAGGGGATGCGTGAAAAGCATTCCTTTCTTCATAGCGTTTCCTGTATTCTTTTTAATCCTTCTTTACAACTCAACGCTTCTTGTTGGCGCAGGCAAGGCTAAAAGCTGTGTTGACTCCGTTGAACTGTATGTAAGGCAATTGGTTGCAGATAGGAATTTCACAGTTGATATTCTGCAAAGTCAAGAGATTCTCAATGAAATCAACGACGAATTCCCGATTATTTCATCCTTCATAAACCTTGCGGACTTCTCAGGCAATGAATCGCAGAATCTTGCAGAAGCAATGCACGATGAGATGAACCATTTTTTCAATGTCTATATCTGGAAGAAGATTGGATGGATTATCGGCTTCACCGTTCTTATGTTCATATTTGCCGTGGTCAGCGATAAAGGAAATGGCGGCAATGCGAACAGAAGCCAACAAAGAAGATCTGCACGAAGCGCCGCTCCACGCAGACTCACCAGAGTTCCAAGAAGGAATATCAGATAATCATTCGGAAACCGGGCGCACCGGAAAACCCACATAGCGGCCGAACATGTTCACGGATTTGGCCTTGCTTATGAATCCCAGATAGTCCGCAGCGTATGAGCGTGTGGAATTCAACGTTGATGACCAGTAATAACCGTTTCTGCCGTTGCTTTTTCTTTTCCTGCCTTTCCTGTAACCGGCTGCCGGCAGGAATATTGAATTGCCATTTATCCTGCTCTTTACAAGATAGCCGCTCATTCTTCCTTTTGAGACCCAGGTCCAGACACAATTCTGCAGCAGTTCATTCTGCTCCTTGCTTGTTGGCATTCTCCAGCTACCGCCCCAACTTGTTTTTGCAACGTCATCTGAATAATCGAGTCTGTTCACTCCATCTCTGTAACCGCCCTGATTCCGGTTGTATTTCTTGAAACTGTTGCCCTTGCGGTCATTGCACAGGGAATAGTTTTTCCATGTATAGCTTTTTTTGGCCGACGTTTCCCCCCAGGCGAAATATTTCCCGTATTCTTCCGGCACATTGGCTCCGATATTGCAGGTAGCCCATTTCACGCTGAGGCCGAGGTCAACATATTCATGACCGTTTATCTTTCCCCTGCCGCTTCCCGACTGAGCAAAGGAAAGGGAAAGGGAAATCAACAGACAAGCTATTGCACAAAAAAACTTTTTCATAGCATGCAGTCATCAAGTATATAATCCACCGTTGATGGATATGACTTCACCCGTGATATATGCCGCGGCATCGGACAGAAGGAATGCTGCAAGTTCAGCAACCTCCTCCGGTTTTCCGAATCTCTTCATTGGAATGGAAGCCTTAAGCTCATCAACAGGGAGTCCTTTGGTCATGTCGGTTTCAATAAAACCCGGAGCAATGGCATTCACGCTTACACCTCTGGCGGCAACCTCCTGTGCCAGTGCCTTGGTTGAACCGATGATAGCAGCCTTTGCAGCACTGTAATTTGTCTGGCCGGGAAGACCCTTAAGTCCTGAAAGTGATGCCATGTTAACTATGCTGCCGCCGTGCTTGCGCATAAGCATCTTTGGCAGCACTTTCCTGGTAACGTAGTAGAATCCGTTGAGAGTTGTATTTATCACGCTGTGCCAGTCCTCGGAAGGCATCATGAACATCATGTTGTCCCTGCGTATGCCTGCGTTGTTCACAAGATATGCAATGTAATCATCAGGATGGCTTGCGTTCCATGCATCAAGGCAGGAATCCACTTCCTGCATGCTGCCAACATCAAACTTCATAAGTTCCGCACTTCCGCCGTTCGCCTCAATCGCGGCCTTCACTTCCAAGGCAGCACTCTCATTGCTCTGATAATTGAGTATTACCGGTATGCCCTTTCCAGCAAGCTTGATGGCTATCGCCCTTCCCAAGCCTCTTGACGCTCCTGTAATCAATGCGTATTTCATAAGCGATTGTATTATTTTCTTATATTTCTTCTTCTTTCCTCGTTCTCCTTCTGCATCTGAGCCTGTCGCCTCTGCATTTCTTCAAGTCTGAGCTGCCATTTTGATTTCGGCCTTGACTTTGAGCTTGCAGCCCTGCTCTTCAACTGTGCATAAATCTTCTTCTCATCAACAAAATACTTGCGTATCAGCCAGGTCTGGAAAATGGTTATGAAGTTGGAAAGCATATAATAATATGAAAGACCGCTGGAGAAATTGTTACAGAGAACAAGCATGAACAGCGGCATGAAGTACAACTGCATTGCCTTCATTCCAGCCATCTGACCGCTTGAAGGCATCTGATCCATATTCATCCTTGAATAGAAGTAAAGCGATATTGCCATCAGCAGTGCAAAAAGGCTGATATGGTCTCCATACAAAGGGATTCTGAAAGGCAGGTCAAGAATGGAATCATAGCCGCTCAGGTCCGCTGCCCAGAGGAATCTGTGGCCTCTCAACTCGAATGAAGCAGGGAAGAAACGGAACATGGCAAAGAGAACAGGGAACTGCAGGAGCATTGGCAGACATCCGCCAAGCATATTCACTCCGCAGCTCTGGTACAGGGCCATTGTTTCCTGCTGCTTCTTCATTGCGTCCTCTTTCTTAGGATATTTGGCATTTATCTTCTCCACCTCAGGCTTGAGGACCTTCATCTTGGCGGAGGACATATATGACTTGAAAGTAAGAGGAGATATTACAAGCTTGATAAGAATAGTGAGAACCAGAATGATGATTCCGTAGTTGGAGATGAAACGGCTCAGGAAGTCAAAGCAGTTGATTATGACAACCCTGTTTATCCAGCCTATCAGCCATCCTCCGAGTGGGACAATCTTCTCGAATCCTGCATTGTAGCTCCTGAGTTCCTTGTAGAGGTTAGGTCCGAAGTAGAACTTCAAAGGAATCACCTGCTCCCGGGAGTTCTTCTCCGCGCTTACCGAAAGCTGCGCACTGCAGTCCATCAGCTTGCGTTCAGCCATGTACTGGTCCTCCGAATAGAACTTGAGTGCAAGTTTTCCGCCTCCGTCAAAACTTTCATCGTTCATAAGAATAGCGCTGAAGAACTGCTGCTGGAACGCCACCCACTGAATCTTTGTATTGATATCCTCACCAGCGCTTTCCTTTCTCAAGCCAAGTGTCTCAACGCCCTCCTCTCCCGGGTATTTGTAAACAACGGTCGAGTAGTTCTTCTCATTGTCATAACCTTTCTCGAATCTTGGCATCAACAGACTCCAGTTGAGATTCACGTATGACTGCCTTGCCTCTGTGAGTCCGCTCATCTTGACATCAAGGTCCATCATATAACCATCCTGCGGCAGAGTGTAAGTGAAGTCAAGATGCGCTCCGTTGCTGAAAGGCAGGGTGAACACCAGGCTGCTGTCGGATGTCTGATTTGCAGTAAAATTGAAATCTGCTGATGAAAGCTGCTGGCCGCTGAAGAAATCAAGTGAGAACTTGCTGTACTCCTCCTTTATAAGATTCAGAGGAAGGCTGTCAAAGCTTACATAATCCTTTACAAGTACAGCACGAGGCTGGGCGCCTTTTGATGTGAACTCAACTCTGATTTTCCTATTTTCAAGAACATACTTGCAGGCCTCTGCGTTACTTGCGCTCTCAAGCAGTGAATCCAGGTAAACAGGTGCATTACCCAAGGACTCCGTAACACCGGCCAATGCATCTGCGGACGCAGAATCCGCAAGCATTCTTGCATAAGTGGTATCATTCGCTGCAAGCGAGTCCTGATATTTCTTCTCCTTGATATATTCCGCATTTGCTATTGAATCGGCTACAAATTCGGCCCTTTTCTGCTCCTTGAAGATTTTGGTGTTATACCAGCTGAAACCCAGAAGTATGGCACCAATGCAGATGAAGCCGAGAATGGTATTCTTATTCATATTGATTTTCTATAAGTTTGATTTTCTCCTCCAATTGCTTTATCTCCTCACGTGTGGCTGCAATCTTGCTGTCTATTTCATCAATGATGCTCTGTGCATTCCTTGACTTAGCAAAGAACCCCTTGTTGTTCTCAAGTGTTGCAACCTCCTGCTCAAGTTTATGGAATTTCTGAATCAATTTCTCCCTTTCGTTTCTTATTGCACGGTCGGAACCGCCGTTGTTCTTCATATCGGAAATCTTCTTGCGGAACTTGGTGAGCTTGATTTCATTCTCATTGTTCCTCAACTGTGCGAAATGGACATCAAGGGCGGCGTTCCATGCTTTTGCTATCTTGTCCTTTGATTTGAAAGGAACGAAGCCTATTGCATTCCATCTGTCGAGGAATGCACGCATTGAAGCAAGATCCTCTTCATGATTTCCACTAGGCACAAAAGCGGTTACCTCGTCTATCAAGGTCTGCTTTGCTGCGAGATTGTCCTCGAACTTGCTCTGGGTCTTTCCAAAGTGCTGAGCCTTGTTTTCAAAGAACAGATCGCAGGCTGCGCGAAAACGTTTCCATACGGCATCAGAATACTTTCTTGGAACAGGTCCTACTTCCTTCCACTCTTTCTGCAATGCAATGAGCTTGTCGGTTGATTCCTTCCAGTCCTCGGACTTTGAGATGGCCTCGGCCTGCTCACACAGACTCTCCTTCTTCTGGAGGTTCTGGCTCATCACATCCTTGAAGTTTGAATAATAAACCCTCTTGGCCTCAAAGAACTTGTCACAAGCTGCACGGAACCTATCATAAATCTTCTGATTGTCCTTCTTTGAAGCAAAACCTATTGATTTCCACTTGAGCTGAAGTTCCTCAATGCTCTTAGTAAGCGAATTCCATTCATTTGAATTGTCCGGATTATTGGAAGCAATCTGCTCGGTCTGCTCGCACAGAGCGGTCTTTGCAACGAGATTATCCCTCTGCTCATTCTTGAGATTCTCGAAGAATGCCTGGTGCTTCTTGTTTATCTGAGCAGTGATATCCTTGAACTCCTCCCAGATAGACTCCCTGAATTCCTTTGCAACCGGGCCTATCTCCTTCCAATCCTCGTGAAGTTTCTGAAGTTCCCTGAATGCGTTCACAACGCTTGGATATTCAAGAAGTTCCTTAGCCTTGCGGCAAAGTTCCTGTTTGCTCTCGAGATTCTTCTTGAAATCAAGGTCTCTGAACTCGTTGTTTATCTTTATATAGTCGTAGAACTTCTCCACAGCCCTTGAATACGACTCCCAAAGTTCCTTGCTCTTCTGGATTGGCACCTGTCCCACGCTCTTCCATCTTGCCTGCAGTTCCTTGAATGCGGGAACGGTAAGTGTAAGGTCCTCAGCCTTTTCCAGCAATGAGTTTATCTGATTCACCACCTCCTGCTTGATAGCGAGATTCTCCTCTTTCTCCTTCTGCTCCCTTTCAATGAACTGTGCTCTGAGCTCCTTGTATCTTGCGTACATTCTCTTGAAGCCTATCTCCATATCAATGAAAGGATTACGATTGTCCTCCTTGCCTGACTCCTCCTGAGTTGCTTCCTTCTCAACATTCTCCACAGGCTCCTCCTCAGGCTGCTTGCCCTCAGATTCCGCCAGTGTTGCGTAATCAACGGGGTTGTCAACGTCAAAGACGCCGGCTGTAATTTTCTCTCTGCGGAGAACCTTGTAGAATGAAGCTTTGAGGACATCGGCATATTTGTACAGTTCCTGCTGATCCCCTGTTTCAAGCATTTTCTCAAATTTCTCCACAATCTCCTTGAGACTAAGATTGGAGTAATCTAGCATTTGTTGTGCAGAAGCTCCGTTTTCAATGCTGGGAGCATTCTCACTTAAAGCGGTGGTAGTGTTTTCCATAATTCAATTATTTGGAATTAATAATAATCAGTCTTTTCAACACAAGACTCGTAATCTGCAAATGTAATAAAATTTATCCATATCTTTGCCGTAACAAAAAAAACTTAATCAGATTATGCGAATTGATATAATTACTGAAGTTCCGGCTCTTTTGGAAAGCCCTTTGAATCATTCAATCGTGCAGCGGGCCAAAGACAATGGGATAGTTGAGATTCACATACACGACCTCAGGGAGTGGGGCAAAGGCAATTACCATCAGATAGATGATTACAGTTATGGTGGCGATGCCGGAATGGTGATGATGATTGAACCGGTGTTCAATCTGATAAGCAAGCTCCAGAGCGAGCGCAGTTATGACCACATAATATACATGACTCCGGACGGTGAGCAGTTTTCACAGAAGATGGCCAATGAGCTGTCCTGCTGCACCAACATCATTATCCTCTGTGGCCATTACAAGGGTATAGACCACAGGATAAGGGAGCACCTGATAACCAAGGAGATTACAATCGGTGACTATGTCCTCAGCGGGGGTGAACTTCCCGCGGCCATTCTCACCGATGCGGTTGTACGTCTCATTCCGGGTGCAATGACAGATGAAACGAGCGCATTGAGCGACTGCTACCAGGACGGGCTCCTCTCCGCCCCCATTTACACCAGACCGGCGGAATTCAACGGATGGCGCGTTCCGGATGTGCTTCTGAGCGGCAACCCGAAACTCATTTCAAAATGGCAGGAGGAGCAAGCCCTCGAGCGTACACGGCTTCTGCGCCCCGAACTGCTGAAAGAGGATTAATCTGCAACTAAAACAATATTATGAATAACGGATTGAAAGACATTGCCGGCAGATTTGCCGTTGAAGGCGAAATCCTGGAAATCAAGCCATTGGGCTCAGGTCTCATTAATGACACATACAGGGTGTACACTTCCACTAACGCACCCGATTATGTTCTCCAGAAAATCAACAGCTCCATCTTCAAGGACATTGAACTGCTCCAGCGTAACATTGAACTTGTAACAGGCCATATAAGGAAAAAACTTGAACAGGCCGGCGAAACCGACATCAAGCGTAAGGTTCTGAAATTCATTCCTACAAGGAATGACGGAACAAAGACATACTGCGCAGTTAAGGGAGAATTCTGGCGCATGTCCGAATTCATACCTGACTCCTATACCTATAATATTGTGGACTCGGAATACTCCTATCAGGCAGGCAAGGCCTTCGGCAATTTTGAAGCCATGCTCTCGGACATTCCCCAGCAGCTGGGAGAAAGCATCCCCGATTTCCATAATATGGAACTGCGATGGTCACAGCTACAGGAAGCAGTGAAGGCAGACCGTGCAGGCAGAATGGCCGAGGCGGAATCGCAGGAAATTCTCTCCTTCCTTTCCAGCCACAGTTCTGAAATGTGCAAGGCGGAAACACTTTATAGGCAAGGCCTCCTTCCCAAAAGAATATGCCACTGCGATAGCAAAGTCAACAACATGCTTTTCGACGCCTCAGGCAATGTGCTCTGCGTGATAGACCTTGATACCGTGATGCCAAGCTTCGTATTCTCCGATTTCGGAGATTTCCTGCGCACCGCAGCAAATCCTGTTGCTGAAGACAGCCCGGAAATAGCAAAGATAAAATTCAGGATGGACATATTCAAGGCCTTCGCCAAAGGCTACCTGGAGTCAGCGGATTCATTCCTGCTGCCGGTGGAAAAGGAAATGCTGCCTTACGGTGCGCTGCTCTTCCCTTTCATGCAGGCAGTAAGGTTCTTTGCGGACTACATAAATGGTGACACCTACTACAAGATATCATATCCCCTGCACAATCTTGTGCGCACACGCAACCAGATAGCGCTTTTCAAGAGTGCCCTTGAGCTGAAATCGGAAATGGAAAGTTTCATCAAAAGCATATAAAAAAATTGAGCCGGCGGATTCGCCGGCTCAATTCATTTCAGATTGCAATATAAAGTCTAGAAGAACTTCTCCTCTTTTCCTTCTATTTCAACAGGCTCGTTCTGGTCTGTTATTCTCTGGCCTGGACGCGGACTCTGGTTCACTCTGCCTCCTCTTGGATCACGATGAGGCCTCTGTGGTCTTTCACCGCCCTCGGCACGTGGTCCTCTTTCATTACGCTCGCCTCTTTCCGGTCTTGGACCTCTTTCACCATCCTTGTGACCGAAAGGTTTGCGGCCGCCTTCAGGTCTTGGTCTGCGTTCAGGCTCAACATAACCCTCAGGCTTATCCATCAAAGCCCTGCGTGAAAGTCTCATCTTGCCTGTCTTTGCGTCAATTTCAAGGAGTTTTACCTCAACTTCGTCACCTATGTTGAGAACATCCTCAACCTTCTCTGTCTTGTTCCAGTCAATTTCTGAAATGTGGAGCAGGCCTTCCTTGCCAGGAAGAATCTCTACGAAAGCACCGAACTCAAGAATTGAAACAACCTTTCCCTTATAGGTCTTACCGGTCTCAGGAACCTCGATTATGCTGTTGATCCATGCAAGAGCCTTGTCCATACTCTCCTTGTCAAGACCGAATATATCAACGAGACCTATGCTTTGCTTGTTCTCATTAACATCTTCTGTTATGGTGATTGTTGTACCTGTCTCCTTCTGAATCTTCTGGATCACCTCACCGCCCTTGCCTATTACAGCGCCGATGAATTCGCCAGGAATGACAATCTGAACGATTCTTGGAGCATTAGGTTTGAGTTCAGGTCTTGGTGCAGGGATAGTCTTGAGCATTTCGCCCATGATGTGCATTCTGCCCTGACGTGCCTGCTCGAGAGCCTGTGCCAGAACCTCGTATGAAAGTCCGTCAACCTTGATATCCATCTGTGTAGCTGTGATACCGTCCTTGGTACCTGTAACCTTGAAGTCCATGTCTCCGAGGTGATCCTCATCACCGAGGATATCTGAAAGCACTGCGTACTTAGGTGAGTCAGAATCTGAAATGAGACCCATTGCAATACCTGCAACCGGTTTCTTTATCTGAACACCTGCATCCATGAGCGCAAGACATCCTGCGCATACGGTTGCCATAGAAGAAGAACCGTTTGACTCAAGTATATCTGATACCACCCTGATAGCGTATGGATTTTCAGGAGCTGCAGGAATCATTGGTTTGAGAGCTCTCCAAGCAAGGTTTCCGTGACCAATCTCCCTACGGCCAACGCCTCTCTGCGCCTTGGCCTCACCTGTTGAGAACGGAGGGAAGTTGTAATGGAGAACGAAAGGCTCTGTCTTCTGTACAAGCACCTCGTCCATTTCCTTCATATCAAGCTTGGTACCGAGTGTTACGGTTGAAAGTGACTGTGTCTCGCCACGTGTGAAGATTGCTGATCCGTGAGCGCCAGGGAGGTAGCCCACCTCGCACCAGATAGGACGTATCTGTGTGGTTGTACGGCCATCAAGCCTTACGCCCTCGTCAAGTATCATCCTTCTCATAGCCTCTCTCTCAACGCTGTGGAAGTATCTTGCAACCATGAACTTCTTCTCCTCGCGCTCCTCCTCGGGAATAGTCTCAAGGAACTCGTTCATAACAGCCTCGAATGCATCCTCGCGCTCGTGCTTTGCAAGTTTGCTCTTTGAAATTGCATAGCACTTGTCATAGCAGAACTCGCGGCATGCAGCCTTCACAGCCTCATCGTTTGTCTCGTGGCAGTAGGTTCTCTTGACTGTCTTGCCAACCTCCTGCATGAGCTCCATCTGAGCTGCGCAATGTTTCTTTATCTCTTCGTGAGCGAACTTGATTGCTCCGAGCATAACGTCCTCGGATACCTCGTTCATCTCACCCTCAACCATCATGATGTTCTCAGCGGTTGCTGCAACCATTATGTCAAGGTCTGCATTCTCCAGCTGAGCGAATGTAGGGTTGATGCAGTATTCACCGTTTATTCTTGCCACTCTTACCTCTGAAATCGGACCTCCGAAAGGAATGTCACTTACAGCAAGCGCTGCTGATGCTGCCAGACCGGCAATTGCATCAGGCATGTTCTCCTTGTCTGCAGAAATAAGGTTTACTGTTACAAAGACTGCAGCGTGGAAATCCTCAGGAAACAACGGACGCAAAGCCCTGTCAACGAGTCTTGCAACAAGAATCTCGGCGTCTGAAGCTTTGCCCTCTCTTTTCATGAATCCGCCCGGGAATCTTCCCGCAGCTGCGAATTTCTCCTTGTAATCCACCTGAAGTGGCATGAAATCAACGTTTTCCTCAGCGTCCTTTGCGCAGGTTACAGCTGCAAGGACCATTGTATCTCCCAATCTTACAACAACTGATCCATCGGCCTGCTTGGCAAGTTTACCGGTCTCGATCTCAATTGTCCTACCGTCTGCCAGCTTAATCTCTTTTTTAAATATGTTCAGCATTTTACTAACTGTTTATCTTGCGGACCCATAGTCCGTTTTTTTAATTAATAAACCAAAAAAATCGTGCGAATTTACTATAAATCCGCACGATTTCCAATTATTTTCACTTAATCGTCTTCGGGCCGGCCCCTCATTCAAGAACGCCGTGCCAGCTGAAACTCTGCCCGTCAAGAGTCACGCCATTGATAACAATGTAATATGAAGCGGCATCAGAATCCGAGGTGCAGAAAACAACATTCGACTTACCGTCCTTGGTACACTCAACAGGACTCCAGAAAATCGTATTCCTTAAATCAGATTTGCAGGATATCTTCTCCAGATCATATCTTGGTGAATAGAAATCATAGGCTGGACCCTCTTTTGGAGGAAGTTGTTCCTTCTGCTCGTTCTGTACAATTATGGAAGCCAGGGAAGTGATCACTATTGAAACATAACCGCCACCCGAATTCCTGTACAGACCTGAAGGCGATGAAGAAATATCCGCAATCTCAACGCTCTCCATTGTAGTGTTCTCAAGTATTGACCAGCTGTATTCCTGAACGCCGTTCACAACCAGTGCCACAGGCTGGAATCCCATTCCGCTCCTGTTGGCATAACCGGCATTTCTGTTGTACAGCATTCCGCCCTCATAGAAGAAGGAACTGTAGAGATTGCATATATGGTCAATCACATTGATGCTCTCATCAACAGGTCTGGCGCTGGAATTCTTGTTCTGCAGATAAGTCCCGCCCGGATTCTTGTTATCCTTCCGCCACTGTTTCTTCACTGAGGAAAGCGCCTTTGCAGTCACAGCATCGGCTTTCAGAGCCTCCATTGCTTCCATATCCAACACGGCAATGGTGAAGAAAGCGTTCTCCGCCTGCCCGTTTCCATCCTTCAAACTGATTTCCAGACTTGAAGTTGTCCTCTTGCCGGAAGGTTTGACTGTGTATGTAGGGATACAGGAAATCTTCTCCGATGCCAGTGGAGCAATATAGAACTCCTTTGAGGCCTGCACCTTTCCGTCGGCATCTTCAAGACATACGGTATTAACGCCCCCGGCCAGCTTGTTCCTGCCTATTCTCAAAACAACATTTTCCTCCAGGCCGCCCTCGATATCAGCTATCTTGTTCTTTGAAAAGTCATCGGACACATACAGGGCATACTTGCTTCCCTTCTCGAAATTCTTCATATCCAGATTGAAGAAGGTGGCATTGCTCATACTCTTCACACGTACAGGACAGTTCTCACTCTCCTTCAATTCTCTTTCACTGTCGATGGTAAATATATCCTTTTTCTCTGCGGGAACTCCTTCCGCCAATACGTCTATCTCCTGTGAATAAAGGACTTCGGACTTCGGATCTGAAGCCAGTCCGTGCCTGGCCTGGAAAATGTACTTTCCAGGGTTCACATCATTCTCCAGGAAGATGACACCAGGGTAAATCCTGCCTCCGAGAAAAGCTTCCGCAGCCATCGCTGTGGAAGAAGATACCAGTTTGCCGTTGGAGTCGAGCAGCTCCACCTTTATGGAATTATCCAGTTTCTCTTCAAAACCGGAGCCTGTATTGCGCAGATACGCACTGAACCACAGCGCCTCGCCGGGTGCGTATGAGTTCCTGTCAAGCTGGACGAACATCCGCCTGCCGTTTGAATTATCAGCAAATGCTGCATTGCTGAGCAGCAATGCGCCCAGCAGAAAGAGTGCTGTCAGTATCCGAAATGATTTCTTCATATAATTATCTACTTTCAACTCAAGTTTCGCACTTTTCCGTGTCAGATGGATTTTTCATTGAAATAAACGCCTGAAAATGGGTGTATAACGAAACACAGAATTTGAGTTACTAATTAAACTTATGTAAAGGTAAACAAACCGCCTGTAATAAACAAATTGTGGTGGTTCTCAATGAACCACTGTTGAAATGTATCTGGCATGTGTGACATATACATGCCGCCACATAAAGTAATGACGTTTGCCAGTCAGGTAATAATATACACGAATCAGGAGATTCGTGCGGTACTCACGTACTGGGGATTTATTACGCCTGGGAGTTGGTCAGTGAGAACGGGAGGCCTTTTTCAGGCGGGTGGTTCTCAATGTACAGCTCGCAATGCGTGGCGGGCAGTGGGCCGTGAGTACCATACGCCTTATTTGGCGGGTGGTTCTCAACGAACCGCTGTTGAAGCGTATCAGGCTATGATTTTTGTGTACCGGACATAAAAAAGCGGATCCAGACAAAAGTCCGAATCCGCCGTTCACTTTTATATCTACAAGTAAATTAGAGCTCAATCATTGTAGGTTTGATCATGTGCTTAGGATCAAGGATCTTGTCAAGCTGCTTCTTTGTGAGAAGGCCTTTAGCAAGAACGAGATCGTAAACGCTGCCACCTGTTGCAAGAGCTTCCTTGGCAACCTCTGTGCAGTTTGCATAACCGATGTATGGTTTCAAAGCTGTTACGATACCGATGCTGTTGATTGCAAGTTCCTTGCAGTGTGCCTTGTTGGCTGTGATGCCGTCGATGCACTCAACCTTCATGGCCTTGAAGCCGTTTGCGAGCCACATGATTGACTCTGCAACGCTCTCAACCAATACAGGCTCCATAACGTTGAGTTCGAGCTGAGCAGCCTCTGAAGCAAAGTTTACTGTAACATCGTTACCGAACACCTTGAAGCAGATCTGGTTCATAACCTCAGGGATAACAGGGTTAACCTTACCTGGCATGATTGATGAACCCGGCTGTTTTGGAGGGAGGTTGATTTCCTGCAGACCTGTTCTTGGACCTGATGAAAGAAGACGGAGGTCATTGCACATCTTGCTTACTCTGATAGCCAGCTGTTTGAGGGCACCGTGATAAGCAACCATGCATGAAGTATCGTTTGTAGCCTCAACGAGGTCGTTTGCCAGCTTGATATCCCAACCTGTAACATCTCTCATGAACTTTGTGCAAGCCTGTGCATAACCCGGTTCAGCTGTGATACCTGTGCCGATAGCGGTTGCGCCCATGTTGATTGTAAGAAGGCCCTGGGCAGCTGCATTGACTTTCTTCATTTCAGCCTTGAGAGCTGTTGAGAAAGCATGGAAGCTCTGACCAAGTGTCATAGGAACTGCGTCCTGAAGCTGTGTTCTACCCATCTTGATGATGTTTGCGAACTCCTTTGCCTTCTTGTCCAGAGACTCGATCATTGGAACGAGGGCATCAATCAGTTCCTTGTTCAACATGTAAAGGCCAAGGTGCATTGCTGTTGGATATGCATCGTTGGTACTCTGTGCCATGTTGATATCATCGTTAGGATGAACGAACTTGTAATCGCCGTGCTCCTTGCCCATGAGCTCGAGAGCCCTGTTGGCAATGACTTCATTGGCGTTCATGTTGCAGCTTGTACCTGCACCGCCCTGGATCATATCAATTGGGAAATGCTCGAGATGCTTGCCCTCTATGAGCTCGTCACAAGCAGCGAGGATAACTTTGAGTTTCTCATCAGGAATAAGACCGAGAGAATGATTTGCAAGAGCAGCGGCTTTCTTTGTGTAACCGAATCCCTTTACAAAGCAAGGATAATCTGAAAGAGTATGACAGCTGATATTGAAGTTTTCAGCAGCCCTGAGTGTCTGTACTCCGAAAAGTGCCTCTACAGGAACATCTTTGTTACCAATGAGGTCATGCTCTGAACGGGTCTTGCCGCTGGTCTTGAAATTGAAATTGATCATGATATTTAATAAAATTTAAAATTTTGATGAAAAATCTGGATATATTATACAAAAGTACAAAGAATTACTTCAAAAAACAACAATCTTACACTCTGATGGTTCACAGACTGACTCTTATTGTAGTTTGAACTGGCGGCATACCTCCCACAGCACCACTCCGGCACTTACTGAAACGTTGAGGGAATGCTTGGTCCCGGACTGTGGTATCTCA
>NZ_JBAELF010000048.1:0-14590 GCF_056211015.1 Candidatus Egerieousia sp. | reverse complement strand
ACCTTGAGCCTGGAAGCCGACTGCGGTAACGGGCGGAGAGAAACTGTAGAGAAAGATGTCCTCATTGCTTCTCAGCCTGTGCGGCAGAATGTCACGTCCGCCATGTATGATGAGGACAAACGCATTGGCGACGGTCTTATCAACATCCAGTCACGCATCTGGAACAACGGCGAATACAGCCGTCTCTTCCCGCTCTACAAACTCATTGACGTGATGCTTGACGGCTACGATGGCGCATATGGCTACGACAAGGATCAGGTTGAAACCGTAAAAGATGTGTACTCGAGGTTCCTGAGCGGTGAACTGGCCGGTGCAAACGCCACTGCCAAGCGCATCACTCTTGCGGACGAGATGAGGATGTTCGTTGACAGTTTCCTTCAGACCAGCGAGGAGGTGGAGAATTCCATGGGATTCTTCACACGTATGGCTGTGGGAGTTGCAACGCTCGGAATGTCTGAAACTGTTTTCACATCGCTGCAGGTTGCCAGGGACATGAAAGCAACCGTTGAGAATGGTGGAGGAGTTTATGACGTGTTCGTGGTTGGCGTGAAGGCGGCTGCGTATGAAGCGCTTACTGATTTCGATGTTTGGAAAGGTGTTGGTAAGAAATTCGCTCCGAAACAGTTCGAGGCTGCAGCCAAGAGCGTTGAGAACTTGACGAAACAGGCAAAGGAAGCCGCAACAGACTATTTCTCCGAGACTATAGGAAAGAGGACAAAGGGCATCCTCGAGAAGTCGAAGAGCGTGAAATCCAAGGCTGCCAGTCAAGCCGACGAAGCTATCGAGGCCTTCAAGAAGCATCCTGAGATGAGCGATCTCGACAAGAAACTCGACCAGGTTTACAAGAACGGTCAGGCGCACGGCAAGGCCAAGGTGGATGACCTGCAGGCGGCCCAGTGGCTTATGGAGAACAATCCTACTCCGGAAAACGTGAAACTTTATAAAAAGAAGGTTCTTGAAGTTCAGCGTGACAAGTTCGCCATGCATGAAATGAACAAGCTCGCTGACGGTAACTCCACCAGAGCAACGTTCAACAAGGAACTGGACAACGTTTACAAGGATGTGGATGACGAAGTACGCAGGATTCTGAAGGAGCAAGGCTATGACCTGGATGAGAAGCCGTTTGCTGCAACCAGCTCCAATAAAGCAGATCTGGCCGAGGGTAAAAAAGTCACTTTCGACCGTGATGTCACGTACAAGACCGTTGATGGTAAGGACGTGCCTCAGGATGCAGCCCAGAAAGCATACGAAAAAGCGTTTTACAAGCGTACCACGGGTATGGATGCACCAAGCGATAAGGCTGCAGGCGAATGGGCTCAGATGCATGACCAGTCAGTGGTTCAGAAAGGTTCAAAGGTCAGCTATGAGGAGGACTTGAATCCTGTGATCAAGGACTGGGACCAGAAACTTACCAATGCCGAGCACACAGGTAAAGTCATGACTTACAAGAGCACGGAGTGGTTCGAGCAGACAAATGAGATGATAAGGAAAGCAAATACGCTGGAAGACAGCGGACTGCGTCTGGATATGCTTGAACAGGCACTGTCAAAGAGACAGGAGGCTGCAAGGCAGATGGTCAAGCAGTTCAGGTATGTGCACGAGCGTGACCTGGCCGCCCAGACTAAAGGGGCTGTAAGCAAAATATCCGAGAGGATGCGTTATGGAATGGAAATCAGTTCAAGACTTTTCTCCTCAGGAGCGGATCAGCTCACACTTGGGGAGGCGGAGGCCATTCTGGCAAAGAACAACCTCACATTGGAACTGCTTTCACATTGGCTTGGAGAGACATTGAAAACAATAGGTTAACAATTAAAGTAGTATAGATATGTATTGTGCAAACTGCGGGAACAAGCTTCCCGATGATGCGAAGTTCTGCGATGCCTGCGGTGCACCGGTTGCCGCAGCGGAGACAGCGCAGGAACCATCGCAGGTGGAAAATCCTGTTGAGGAAGAGGCACCCAGGGGCAGAAAGGTTACAGAGAATATCTGCCTCGGTACCGATGGTAAGTACCATTGGTACTATGAATTCAAACTGATGAAGAATCCTACTATCCTTTTCGTCCTCTGGAAGATATTCTTCTGGATATTTGTGGTGATGTGGGCGTTCCTCAGTATCATCAACTCCGTTGAAGGTCATTTCAACATGAAGGATTTCATGGATTTCACCAAGATATTCTTCCTTATTATCGCAGGTGTGGAGATACTTGTAGCTATAGCATATTTTCTATATGCAGCCATGCAGGGATTCAAGTACTGCGTGATGTTTGACATGGACGCCGATGGCGTGAAGCACACTCAAATGCCGCGTCAGTTCAAGAAGGCTCAGGCAGTGTCCTTTGTGCTCATCCTGGCCGGAATGGCGGCAAAGAATCCCGGCACAGTTGGTCAGGGTATTCTTGCTGGGTCAAAGAAGAGTATGGTTTCATCATTCAGCCATGTCAGGAGCATTGAGATATTCCGCAGAAGGAATGTCATAAAAGTCAATGAGAGATTCAACAAGAACCAGGTCTATGCATACGACGAGGACTTCGACTTCGTGGTGGATTTCATCAAATCTCACGTTACTAAAAAATGCAAGATTTATGAGAAGTAGGATATTGGCTTTATTGCTTCTGGCTGCTGCAGCATGTGCCTGTGGAACTTCATACGACGGCCCTCCCGCAGGAAATGGTTCCGAGCCCGAACCGCTGAGCGGCGTTTTTTCAGGAGACTGCGGGAAAATGACTTTCAACGGCGATGGGTATACTGTAGTGGTGTGCCTTACAGGAGACGCGTCAACCATATGCCCTAGTGATACAATGGAATATGCCTTCACATACGGTGCGCGAGGTCTCTGTCGCTATGATGTTGCAGACAGGCTGGTATTGTCCAAAGACGGTAAGAACCATCTGTTCAGTGTACAGAAGGCAGACAGTTCAGTTCTTGAACTGAGCAAGGACGGCGTTGAACTGATTCTCGCAAAATGACAACTGAAGTACACTTGACAGGAAATACAAGGAGAAGTTTCTGGAGTACTGCAAACAGAGCCTGTAAAACTTAATAAGACACGGCCCGCAGGCTGTTCATATCAAGAATCATTTCATTTGAAACCTGTGTGCGCTCCGGAACAGCCAATACCGGATTGGTGATCCGACTGACATTGCTGTGAATGTCCAAAACAATTTTATCTGAATATTCACGGATGTGGTAGTCGAATTTGACAGGATTATTCTCCTTAAGCAGGCTTGCCAAGTAAGAGAGCAAAAGTGCGGTCCAGCCCCTCGATGCAATGATCTCGTCCTTGACGAGCAAAGATTCTTTCACGTTGGAAAGCAGTTCCGTTCCGGATTTCTCAATAATGACATCAGCTTCACGTTCAACCAGAAGCAAATTCCTGAAAGATGATGGATTACTGTGTTTCAGCAGCCGGTTGTTCCATATCAGGACTATCACGGTAAGAAGAAGGCTGTTCAACGGGAAAGACCACCACAGACCATCAATGCCAATCTGCAGGCATGCAATGTACGCTAGAGGTAACTGCCCGAGAAAACCGTCAAAGAGACTGATAAACGTTGCGTACATTGTCTTACGGATGGATTGCACATAGAACATGAATACAACGATAAAGTTTCGCAGTAGGATGGTAAGAGAAAAGATGCGTATTGCATGGATAGTCATACGCAACACTTCAGTCTCAGATGCCTTGTAAAGAATCGCAATCTGCGGAGCAAGAAGTTCAAAGATAACCAGAACAACTGAGGAACAGACAAAGATAAGGAAGTATGCATTTCTGATGACTTTTTCCGTTGCAGGAAAGTCCTTCTGGCCGCACAGTGTTGCAGTGATGTTTATCATTGAAGAACCTATGCCTCCCACGAAGATGGATGTGATAGAGAGCAACTGCATACAGACAGAGAATGCAATGAGTGCATTGTTCCCGCCAAAGTACAATGCAATGGAATTGCATACCGCAATCTTTATGGCTAAACTCAGTTGAGAAACTGATGCAGAAGTCCCCATACTGCATATGGACTTCAATTCCCGGAAATCTTTGGCTGTAATATGGACAAATGACATATTGAGTTTCTTTCGCAGATAGCAGACCACATACCACAGCAAGGCCACGCTGTATCCGCATAATGAGGCGTACGCCGCCCCCTCGACCCCCAATCCAACAAATTTTATGAAAACGATGTCAAGGCAGAGATTTACAAGATTGGCAAGAAGCATTAATGCACTGCTCAACTTAGGTTTTCCGGCAGATGGCAGGAATCCGAAAAGCACATTGCCCATTGTGAGGACCGGAATGCTGGTAATTAGAATGCCCATATAATTCCCGGAAGCAACGGCTAGATTCTGATTTCCGGCACAAAGAGTTGAAATCAGAACTTGTTTCGAAAATAACAACCCCAGCATCAGCAGTGCTGAGGACAGCAGTGCGGCAACAGCGGAGACAGTAAATATTCTATCTGCCTTGTTTTTGTTGAAGGATCCGCAGGCAGAAGCATAAAGCGTGCTACCCCCAACAGTAAGCAAGGCTGTCAATGTAGCAACAGCCAGTATTATAGGGCTGCCCAGATTGACTATCGCCATTGCTTCACTCCCCAGAAGCGCAGCCACTATCAGCGCATCTACAAACTGGCTGATGCAGACAGCGAATACTTTCAGGGTATTGGGCGGTATGAAGCGATAGAATTTATCTACAGCCAATGTAGTGTGGGACATATGCTTAAAGTTCCTGTTTTTTATAATATGCCGGTTGATAATCCTTCATTTTGAAATACACCATAGGAACGAAACGGAATCCATCAACGTTCTGCTCTTCATCCGTAGGCACAAATCCCATATGCTTATACATATCTATCTTTGTGTAATTGGCAAGCATGAAGATTGCGCCTTTGGGCGCATATTCCTCAATCATTGCACGGAACATGATACCGGCCAGCCCTGTGCCCTGATAATGGACATCAATATAGAACAAAGCCCCATATGTGGAGTTGGCACGCATTCCAAGCACTCCTGCAAGTCTGCCTTCAACATATGCTCCGAACAGATCCAGAGACTCCTTGTATCCGGGCCTTGTCAGAGATTTGGCAAACTGTTCCGGTGTAGGTACCGCATCCGCTCCGTATGAATCCGTGAATACTTTTATACAGAACTGAATGGCCTCGTCCTTTTCATTGTCTTTCAGTAGATGGTAATCCACCTGTTCCTTTGTCAGTTTCATAATAGCATGTTTCTTCTATAGATATTGTTTCATTACCGGCACTTCAATGCTCAGGGACGCCTCGTTCATAAGATTATCGTGTTCCTGCTTGATATCAACTATATGCAGTTTGTCGTTCGGAATGTACTTTTCGTAACCGCCGGCACGCTTGCTGTTCATTTCCTCGAAATACTCAGCCATTCTTCCCTTCAATCCCTTAGCGGGAGCAATGGCTTTGAAATAGAGCACATTGCCATCATAAAGTTTAGGATGAAAACTCATCATGTCAAAATTCACCTGCAGTGAATTGGCAACAAGTGTATCTTCAAGTCCGCGCTTTATGAGACTCTCGAAGAGCGGACTGCGTTCAAAGTACTTGCGCATACTATCCTCGCTGCGTCCTATGAACATTTCCTTGAATATCTGTTTCTTTACAGTATGGACATCAAACATTATAAGTTGTTCCACAAGCTCGCCGGCTGCTGTTAGCTGACAGGCCATCTCGTAAGCTATCATTCCACCATAGCACCACCCGCCAAGATAATACGGTCCATGAGGCTGATGGGCCAGCAGCACCTCGATATATTTGCTTGCTATTTCAGGAATACCGTGCTTTATGTCATCACGATGATACAGGTTCCACTGGTCAAGGACGGCAAAAGAGCAGAAACCTTCCAACTGATTTGCAAGCGATTGATATGCTTCACTGCCCGTATTGCCCGTATGTACGAATACAAGTTGCTTGGTGCCCGGTACCTCCGTGAGTACTTTGTAGTTGTCGTCATAGCCGTCGTTTCTGCCAAGCCCTTCCCCATTCCAGCAAAAGGCATTGTCTTCCGTGGCCCACTCCTCCCGTGAAGAGGAATCCGACATTTCAAGTGCCGCCGACAGCAGGAAACACCAGTTCTCAATGCACTCACCACCATTTTCCCTCAATGCTTCAAATAGTTCTGCAATCCAGGTCCTGATTCTCCAATCCTCTGCCAGTATTCCGTTGTATGCAAGCATAAGGTATGACGACCTTCTCTCGATTCTTACAAGCGACAGGTGGAACAAAGGAGACAACTGAATACTATTGACAAACTGCAACAATCTCTGTCTCTGGTCCATCATCAAACCGACCGCTTCCAGATTGTTTTCCGCATCAATGACGGAGATAGGGATTTGCCGGTCAAGATAAACCTGCAAAGGCATATCTACACCAACGTATGCTATTGCGGAAGAAATGGCAGGATGTCTTCTTGCCAAGCTGTCTGCGGCCTTTCTGATATGTTCTTCCGTAATGGAAGCGTCGATATCCATTTCAATGCAGAAGGCATTGATATTTCTGTCAGGATGAAGCAACTTTTCCTTCAGCATACGTAACTGGGCCGGCATCAGGACTGTCCGTTTTTCTACATACTCTCCACGACTGGCGTAGTCCGCCACAAGAGCGAGAAAACGGATATCATTAAGTTCCAGCAGTCTGGCTATAGGAATGACAATGTCATTTTTTTTCAACAACGCCATCAAACTTATAGACTTGATGGATGTGCCTCCCAAAGAAGGGAAACTGTCGTGAGCGCTGATGGTCTTGACATCGAGAGCCAGAGTTTCGGCAATGCATCTGGCAATTGTTTCCTCAAGATGTCCTTGTGGTGCCACGAAATTTTCCAATTGACAATTCTTGTCCGCTTGTGGGGCGGGAAGAGCCTTCCTATCGACTTTCTGGTTGACGGTAAGCGGAATCTTGTCTATCTGTACAGTAGTGGCAGGTACCATATATGAAGGTTTGCGCACAGCTATGAAGCTGTTCAAAGCGGACTTGTCAAGCGTCATTCCTTTCATAACAACGTATGCGACAATGAATTTTCCTCCGCTCGGATCATCGAATGCTTGAACCGTAACATCGCTCACTCCCTGGAATTCACGAATAACCGCTTCAACTTCCTTCAATTCGATACGGAAACCACGGACCTTCACCTGACTATCCTTGCGACCAACAAATTCAATGTTACCGTCATTGCGGTAGCGTACTATATCGCCACTGTGATAGGCCCGCTGTCCATCTATGGTAAAGAACGCTTCCTTCGTCTTGTCGGGGCGATTCAGGTACCCGCGTCCCACCTGTCTGCCACAAATGATAAGCTCACCCGATGCACCAACTGGAAGACGATGCATGAACTTGTCCATTACGTAACATTTGAGATGGTTTGTAGGTCGTCCAATAGGAATATTGTTTTCTTTTTTATAGACCATATGGGTTGTGGAGAATATGGTGCACTCAGTGGGACCATAACCGTTATGGAAGTCATATCCTGATGCCGGATTTACGCTCGGTAGTTTCTCTCCGCCTACAGAAAGGTGCCTGAGACATGAATCCTTGACATTCAGCAGATACTGAACCCCCACCTGTGTAGTCATAAACGATAGCGTCACTGCGTTCTTCTTGAAATAATCGTTGAGTGCCGTAAGGTCGAGACGGATTTCCTCAGGTACAATGCAAACCGCAGCTCCGTTTGTAAGAGCCGGGTACATATCCATCATACATGCATCGAAGCCGTAGCTGGCGTATGAACCTACACAGTCACCCGGAGTCAGGGAATAATACTTTCTGTACCAGTCACAGAACGCCGACAGATTTCCGTGCTCCAGCATCACTCCTTTAGGTACACCGGTGGATCCGGAAGTATACAACAGTATGAACAGGCTCTGAGGACTGGATACAGGAATCTCAATGCCGGGATTCACTGGCAGACTGCCCGGGAGCTCATCTGTAAGCAGCACTTCTCTGTCATATCCGTCTATGAGGGTATTTAAATCCGAATCGGCAATGACCAATGCTGCGCCTGCATCTTTTACCATAAAATTCAGACGTTCCTGCGGGTAGTCTGGATCCAGCGGCTGGTAAGCGCATCCTGCTTTAAGGGCAGCAAGGGATGCCAGTACCATCCACTCGCTTCTATGGATGAGGACTGAGACCACAGGTTCAGTTTTTCCGCAGCCCCTGACCTTCTCATAAACCAGAGCCGCCATCCTGTCTGTCAGGTCGTCCAACTCCTTATATGTATAAGACTTGTCTTTATAAATGACAGCCGTGTTTCCCGGATGTTCAGCAGCCGCCTTGCGAAAGAGTGTAACGATATCCGACTGGGCGAAACTTTCCTGATATCCGCGGTTGAAGGTATCGAGATGAGCAATCATCTGCTCTGATGTAAGCGACAGGTCTCTCACCAGCGAATTATGGGTAATCTGCTGCGCAACATAAGCATACGCATCTGCAAGTCCCTGCATCATTTCTTCAGAGTACAATGAACTGTCATACTCCACAGTGAGATGCGCATCTTCCAGCGTACCCTTGACTGCAATATAAACAGGAAATTTCGCCTTGTCCAATTCAAGTGTCCGGACTTCAAGCGCTTCATCGCCTACCTTGTAAGAGTCTAAAACTCCTATCTGATATGCATACACAATGTTTGCTTTATAACCGTAATCATGGGCTATTCTGGCAAAGGGATAGTGCTCGTGACGCAGTGCTTCCTCATAGTCCCTGCATGTCTTCAGCAAATAGTCATTCACGCTGTCCTCGGGCTTTAGTGAAGAAACGAAAGGAAGAGTGTTGACAAACATTCCCATTGTACTATGGAAACGAGAATCACTTCTGCCGTTTGATATTACGCACAGCGACACCTCGTCTTCCGCCAGGTAACGGCTTATGCAGATACCCGAAATGGCAAGGCAAATGCCAGCAGTTGTGAGTTCCGGTACGGTTTCAGCTATTTTTGACAAGGCTGAAAGATTCAATTTCGCGCTTACCTGCCGGGACTTGTGGTCAGCATTTTCTTCAATCAGGTTGTCGGGAAGCAGCATACTTACCTCCTCCAGACCGGCAATACGGCTATCCAGATATTCCTTGTCCTTTTCATTCAGTTTCTGCAGTGCGGCAAAGCTATAATAGTCGTATTCTTCGCATTCCGGCTTCCCGCCCTCAAAATACAGACACAAGTACTTCAGGAATATGTCGCAAGAGGCTCCGTCGCATATAAGGTGATGCAAGTCGGCAAGGAGATATCGCCTGTCCGCCTGCTGAATGATACTGAACCGGAATAAAGGACCTTCGTAAAGTTTGAACGGACGCACCAAACATCTTGTGGCACTCAATATATCTTCTTCATCGGCACAACTGTGACGTTCCATATCCAATGCCGACTTAGGCAGACGCTTTATCATAACTGCGCCATCGCCATCGATAACGAAGTGTGACCTGAGGGCCGGATGCGCATCAACGAATGCTTCCAGCGCTTCCTCCACCTGTCCGGCAGATACGGACGACGGGAGTTTGATCAGCATAGGAATGTTGTACAGAGTCGAGTCCGGATTGATTGCGCAATCACTGTAAACGCCCTGCTGCGCAAATGTCAAAGGCGCTTCATCTATTGTCTCCTTAACAGTTTCTCTGACTGCCGGTGCACCTGACATCCAATGCCCTAGAAGTTCATTCTCTATACTCTGCAGTGTACCGGTATGTGACAGGGATTTGGAGTCAATCTGTATTGAGAAGCGCTTGTAAACCAGATATGCCAGTTTGATTGAAGACAATGATGTCAAGCCGAAAAATTTCAGATTGTCATTTACTCCTATTGCAGCCCCACTGCTGTCATCTCCTGTCAGTTGCGGCAGGCTCAGAACGTGGGCCACCATATTGTACAGTTCAATCTCAAGTCTGTTCATAGGAACGCTGACACTGCTGTCCCTGCGGGAGACCGCTGCAGGTCTTGGCTCCGGAAGGACTTTTCTATCAACCTTCTGGTTTACTGTCAGTGGAATCTTTTCTATCTGCATTGTCACTGCAGGCACCATGTAAGGTGGTTTCTGCTTAGCTATGAATTCGTTCAATGCGGACACATCAAGTTCCAGGCCTCCTTCGGTTACCACGTATGCGGCAATGAACTTTCCTCCATCAGAGTTGTCAAACGCCTGCACGGTGACATCTCTCACTCCGGGGAATTCTCGTATGACGGCTTCTACTTCCTTCAATTCAATGCGGAAACCGCGTATCTTCACCTGCCCGTCTCTGCGTCCCACAAACTCGATATCGCCATTCTGGCGATATCGCACGATGTCACCGCTGTGATACACCCTGCCGTTGCCGAATGGATTCGGGGTGAAACTTTCGGCCGTCTTGTCAGGACGTTTAAGATATCCCCGCGATACCTGCGGACCGTTTATCCACAATGCGCCGGGGGCTCCGGCAGGAAGACGGTGCCCCGCCTTGTCCACGATGTAGAGATTGCAGGTTGCCGTAGGCCTTCCTATCGGAATGTTGGGTTCCCATCTGTCTATCCTGAACAGAGCACAACCGCAAGTGGTTTCACTCGGGCCATAGCCGTTGTGAATCTTATAATCAAGTTCCTCCGGCTTGACTGCCCGGAGTTTCTCACCACCCATCACCAAATGCCGGAAATTTGACGAATGGGGATAATTCTCCAGATATTGCACTCCAACCTGAGTGGTCATAAAGCAATGCGTGATACCCTTATTTTCATAGTATTGATGAAGAGCTTCCATATCCAGTCGCATGTCTTCATCTATTATGTGGAGTGTTGCACCGTTCATCAAAGTGCAATAGTTGTCCTGCATATTGGCATCGAAGCCGAAACTGGCATAAGCGGCTATTCTGCTCTGAGGAGTGATGCCCAGATACCGGCTGTAAGGTTTGTTGAAGGCAATCAAATTGCGGTGCTCAATCATCACACCCTTGGGTACGCCTGTGGAACCGGATGTATAAAGCAGGGTGAGCAGACTTTGAGGACTGAGTGACGGAAGTTTGTCAGAGGAAGCATCAGGCAGGGAACCGGCGAGTTCTCCAGTAAGCAGCACCTTGCCCTCATACTCGTCAAGCAGGCCCCTCAAGTCCGAGTCGGCTATGAGCAGCACAGCCTCCGCATCCTTCACCATAAAGTTCAGTCGTTCCTGCGGATAGCTCGGGTCAAGAGGCTGATAGGCGCAACCCGCCTTGATTGCGGCCAAAGAAGCCAATACCATCCATTCGTTCCGGTGAATGATAATGGAGACCACTGGTTCCGCATTCCCACATCCTCTGATTTTTTCGTAAACTATACCGGCATATCTGTCGGTCAGTTCGTCCAGCTCTTTGTATGTGTATCTCTTGTCCTTGAACACTATGGCAATGTTTTCAGGATGAAGCTGCACCTGCTGCCTGAATTCAGAAAGCACCGTTGCCTTATCATCCAAATCGACGATGCTGTCCTTGTCGTTGAAGGAGTCTATCTGCGCAAGCTGTCCTTCATCTATAAGGTCAATGTCGGCGAGTGCGTCTTTAGCCTGCATCTCATCCAGAATCTTGCTGTAGGTTTTGCAGAATTGTTCTATGAAGGCGGCCGAATACATCCCTGTATTGTATTCCACCTTGCAGAAATAGCCGTTGTCCTTCTGTATGACGTGCAGCGCCAGGTCAAATCCGGGACGATGCACTCTCAGGTCTTCGCCCTCCTGCAGGCGCCCGTCCAGATCTATGTTGTATGTATGCAGAGTGCCCTGATACGCAAAACAGACACGTGGCAACAGACCAAGGTCGCTTTTCAACGCCGAGAAAGGATAAATGGCGTTTTTCCGTGTACCAGCCATCTGCGAGGAAGTATGTTGCAGCAGTTCAGTTACGGTAGGTGTCTTGGTGAAATCCTGATATACAGCAAGAGTCTTGACCATCATATTGTATGCGTTGAGGGTGGATTTGTCACTGCGTCCGTGAAATATTGTTGCATACAGGGCTGCGTCATCGGAAGAATATTTTGAAAGTGTATAGCCGAACGCAGCTGTAAACGGGATGCTGACTCCTACATTGTGTTTGGCACAAAGTGCCATGATTTCCCGCTCGTTATTCTTCAAGGGATGGAAGGCAAATATCCATTTCCCGTTTTCTTCCCCATACACATCAGGCAGGGGTAATGAATCGGTATCGGCAGCGGCGGCAAATTCCTGTTCATGCCAGATCTTGGCTTCCGAATAGAATTCCGTCCTACACAACTGCTGCTCCTCCAATGCAACGGTAAATCCGTCCTTGCCCTCTGGCGCAAGTTCCTGTCCGGCGTATGCCAGACTCAGGTCCCTGCGGAAATTTGTCATCGACATTCCATCAAATATGATATGATGGAAGTCAACATACAGATAGTTGCCTTTTTGTGTTTTGTAAATCTCAAGTCGGAAAAGAGCGTCCTTATGCAGGTCATAATCCTCTCCAAGATGTGCGCGGACATCCTCAATGTCATTGATTTCAATTATTGGCGTACAGAAAACGTCATCAATATGCTCTTCAAGCATTACGTCACCGCCATCGTTGGTCACAAGACGGGATTTGACATAGGGATGAACTTCTATCACCTTGTTGAGTGCTTGCGCAAGTCTTTCCAAGTCAACACTCTGGTCAAGACTGTAAAGCATATCAAGATTATAGTTTTCGTTCTTTTCTGCAGTGATACTTGATATATAAATGCCGGTTTGAGTTTGTGTCAGCGGATATGTTTCCATACTTATTTCAATATGAACAGTTTTTCAATATGATTCATTTCAATGTCCAGAAGTTTATGGAAATCCTCATCCAGTTGATTTTGAGAATCATTTACCATAAAGACAGTCCCGATAAAGGTGAAGAAATCCGTGGTGGCTGAATATGAGCGGGGAGCATCAAAACCCAGGAAGGAATAGACGCTTGAGAGGTCCATTATAGTTTTCTGACCTATGAATTCCTCAGCTTCAATGTCTTTTGTTGTCACGGCACATTGGAAACATCCGGGACGCAGGCGATTGTAGTATAAATATTCTCCGTTCATGGCCGGAACTGCCGCATAGTCATTGTAACTGGTGTGAAAAATATCCTTTCCCAAATAGGCTCTGAGGGCGATATCACTTTCGTGCAATCCCATAACTTTATCTTGCCACTTGGCCGGCTGATCGGCACCGGCAAGGCGAGCGTTGACCTCAATCAAAACGGGGCCGCATTCATCCACCATCACTTCTGTATGCATCGGACCGATTTTCAACCCTACTGCATCTATCGTCTTCACAACATAATCGGCAACTGCCCTGTATATCGGATCAGTGCTGTCAAGTGCAGTGGCCCTTACGTAAACAGGCCTTTCGGCTGCAATCCTGCGTTTCTCATAACACATTACGTTGGTAACCACGGTACAACCGTTCAAGGTCACGGTGTTGACAAAATACTCCGTTCCGAAAATCATTTCCTGTATCAGAACGGCAATGACAGGCGCATTTTTTTTCTTTGCCAGTTCCATGTCTTCGGATACTGCCTTTACCAGAGCTTCCTCATCCAGGCAGGCGACGACTCCCGCACTCCCCGCACCTCGCAACGGTTTAACTATGGCGGGCTTGCTCTTCAGTTCATCACGGAAATACATAACAGCCTCCTCAACCGTGCTTACCACTTTTCCACGGATATACCGCAGTCCGGCAACCTTGATGGCTTCGTGCATCTTATCTTTCTCGCGAAGATATGGCAGTCGTTCAGGAGAATTGCAGGGAAGCCCCAGATCATAAGCAAGATTTGTTGCTAGTTCCAGCGCATAGTCCGTACCTGGCAGTATCACGCAAGGATTTATCTTCTGCACCATCGCCAGTGTATCTTCGTAGGATTCCTTTGCAACGTATACCGCAGGAAGTTCTCCTTCCAAACGTGCATATTCAGCGTCAAATACCTTACGGGCCTCATCCCGCCGGTTGTCAGGAACGAACGGTTCCAGTATCACGGGTTCAAACCCGGCGTTCCGGATATCATCAATATAGTTGAGTGCGCTGGAAGCACAAAGTACTACCATTATCTTCTGTTTCATGCGGTTATGTTTTTTTAATCTCACAAAGGTATGAAATAATTACATATGACAGACTTATGGAAGCAATAGTGGTGCTGGGAGCATCACTTTGACGAGGAGGTCATCGTCCATCGTAAGGGAGCCACTTGCGCCTGCGAAGGAGAGATCGGGATATATGCCAGCTTTTGATGAGCCTATTTTAAGGTAATCTTCCATTGATGGCCTGCCATCGTCCGGAATTTCATCAAGCCTGTAGTATTCAAAATCAGAACTTCCATTGAAGTAGTATGTCTCACATATGGACGATTGTTCTCTGGCAATTAGGTACCTACCCATGATGCCTTCGACCTGTGGAAAGTAATATATCGACACACCATCAAGGGCGCTGGAATACTTTCCGCACATTTGGATAGGGAAACATACAAATAGCAAAAATAAATATCTCAAGTTTCGCAAGTGAATAAAATATAAAATAAAAAAGGCTAAAGTGTTTGATAATTCATTGATTATCACTATATTGTGGTTGAAAACAAAACAAATATAGTCCTTTAGCCATGAACAAAAATAGACAAATAATCAG
>NZ_JBAELF010000047.1:0-4985 GCF_056211015.1 Candidatus Egerieousia sp. | reverse complement strand
TGATGCGCGAGAAGCGTGCTGTCGTACAGCTCGACAACAAGCTGGCAAACCGCTCGGTCAACGAAGGTTTCTCGGGCGGTGAGAAGAAGCGCAACGAGATTTTCCAGATGGCCATGCTCTCTCCAAAGCTTGCAATCCTTGACGAGACCGACAGCGGACTGGATGTTGATGCCCTTCGTATTGTTGGAAACGGAGTAACACAGCTAAAGACTCCGCAGAATGCATCCTTGGTCATAACCCATTACCAGAGACTTCTCGATTACATTGTTCCTGATATTATCCATATACTTTACGATGGCCGTATTGTAAGGACTTCCGGGGCCGAACTGGCGCGCGAGGTTGAGGACAAGGGTTACGACTGGATCATTAAATCTTTGTAACGCACTATGGGAAAGCTTGAATATATTGTCCAGAAGGAGGGTGACAATGCTTATCCTCTGCATCTTGCGGATGATGAGCATCGTGAGGTGCTTGTTCTGCAGGAATGCTCAGGCAAGGCCTGTTTTGACATAAGACTCGGCAGCGGAGCGCAGCTTGATCTCACGGTGATTTCAATGGCTTGTTCAAAAACAGGCGCCTGTGCTGAGCCAAGGAACATAGTCAACAGTTTCAAGGTGAATCTTGATTCGGAGAATGCCGTGTGCAATCTGAACGGAGTGTATCTTGTGGATTCCGGGAACAAGGTTGCCAACAAGGTTGACATGAACCATAATGTTGGGCATTGCATAAGCAATCAGCTGTTCAGGGGCATACTCTGGGACAGTTCCCGCTCTGATTTCGAGGGGCGGATATACGTTGCTCCCGATGCTCAGAAAACAGAGGCCTATC
The DNA here is from genome assembly GCF_056211015.1 of Candidatus Egerieousia sp. Classification (NCBI taxonomy): domain Bacteria; kingdom Pseudomonadati; phylum Bacteroidota; class Bacteroidia; order Bacteroidales; genus Candidatus Egerieousia; species Candidatus Egerieousia sp. The sequence continues at coordinate 4,157 of NZ_JBAELF010000047.1, read as the reverse complement.
AGGCCAACAACAATATTGTTGAGTCCGAGCAGGCAAGGGCGCATACCCAGCCACATCTTGAGATTTACGCCGATGACGTTAAATGCAGTCACGGAGCCACTGTTGGAAACAAGGAGAGCGGTGAACTTTTCTATATGCAGAGTCGCGGAATCTCGCTGGCAAATGCAAAGGTTCTGCTCAAGCAGGCCTTCCTTCTTGGAGTGCTGGAAAAGATTTCCGATGATTTACTGAAGGAGGAGATGAGCCGCAGAATTCTAGCCTGTCTGAGGTGATTCCCATAAAAAACGCATTTGGCGTTACTTACAATGCGTGTTGATATCTTTGTTGATAACTCAACATATTCTCTTCCAAAATAAGAGTTTATTTCAAATAACTTGCATTTCAGTTTCCCTTTGAAATCAAGGGGGAATTCTTTTTCACTCAATCATTTAGCGCATAAATAACCTAATAGGGAACCATAACACCACTTAAAGATGGAAAAGCACACTTTTGACGAAGCTTTCGCGAAAAGCGGCGAATATTTCAAGGGCGATGAACTTGCAGCGTCTGTTTGGATAAACAAATACGCAATGAAAGATTCTTACGGTAATCTTTATGAATCAAGTCCTGACGACATGCACTGGAGGCTTGCATCAGAGTTCGCACGTATAGAACAGAAGTATCCGCATCCAATGTCAAAGGAGGAGATTTTCGAGCTTCTTCAGAACTTCAAGTATGTGATTCCTCAGGGCGGTCCTATGACAGGCATAGGCAACGAGTATCAGGTTGCTTCCTTGTCCAACTGCTTTGTGATTGGCAATCAGGGTGAGGCGGATTCATACGGCGGTATTCTCAAGATTGATGAGGAGCAGGTGCAGCTTATGAAAAGGCGCGGTGGTGTAGGTCACGATATGTCCCATATCCGTCCTACAGGCAGTCCCGTACTTAACAGCGCTCTTACTTCAACAGGTGTTGTTCCTTTCATGCAGCGTTATTCCAACTCAACACGTGAGGTTGCCCAGGATGGAAGGCGCGGTGCGCTCATGCTTACAATTTCCATAAAGCATCCTGATTCAGAAGGTTTCATTGATGCCAAGATGGAGCAGGGCAAGGTTACAGGTGCCAACGTTTCAGTAAAGATAGACGATGAGTTCATGCGCGCAGCCCTTGATGGGAAGAAATATGTTCAGCAGTATCCTATAGTTGGTGACAATCCAAAAGTGAAGAAGGAGATAGAGGCTGCAATGCTCTGGAAGAAAATCATACACAATGCCTGGAAGAGCGCGGAGCCTGGTGTCCTTTTCTGGGATACAGTTATCAGGGAGTCAGTTGCCGATTGTTATGCCGATCTGGGTTACAGGACAGTAAGTACCAACCCTTGCGGTGAAATTCCTCTCTGCCCATACGACAGCTGCCGTCTGATTGCAATGAACCTCTATTCATACGTTGACAATCCTTTCACTGAGAATGCAATCTTCAACTTCCCGTTGTTCAAGGAGCATGTATGGAAGGCAATGCGTCTGATGGATGACCTGATTGACCTTGAGATGGAGAAGATAGATGCTATCCTTGCAAAGGTTGCCAGCGATCCTGAGAACACAAATATCAAGAGAACAGAAATAGAACTTTGGGAGAAGATAAGGGACAAATCTCTGGGAGGCCGCCGTACAGGCCTTGGCATAACAGCTGAAGGCGATATGCTTGCAGCACTTGGATACGTTTACGGTTCCGACAAGGCAATCGCTTTTGCCGTTGAGGTTCAGAAGACTCTTGCCCTTGCAGCATACGGTTCATCAGTGAACATGGCAAAGGAGCGCGGTGCATTCCCTATCTATGATACTCAGAGGGAGGTGAACAACCCTATGATTGACAGAATCAGGGAGGCGGATCCTGTTCTTTACAAGGAGATGGCAAAGGTGGGAAGAAGGAACATTTCAATGCTTACCATAGCTCCTACAGGTACCGCCAGCATAATGACTCAGACCACATCCGGAATCGAGCCTGTATTCCTGCCTTTCTACAAGAGAAGAAGGAAAGTCAATCCTAACGACAAGAACGTGAAGATTGCCGTTAAGGACGAGATGGGCGATTGCTTCGAGGAGTATTTCGTATTCCATCACAAGTTCGTTGACTGGTGCGGTATCAACTGCGGATTGAATCTGGAGCAGCTGAAGAATATGACAGTTGATCAGCTGAACGAACTCGTGGAGAAGTCTCCATATCATAAGTCAACCGCGGCCGACATTGACTGGATTGCAAAGGTCAAGATGCAGGGCAGCATACAGAAATGGGTTGACCACTCTATCAGCGTAACTGTGAACCTTCCTAAGGATGTGACAGAGGACCTTGTTGCACAGGTTTACAAGACAGCCTGGGAGGTAGGTTGCAAGGGAGTTACCGTTTACCGCGATGGTTCAAGAACAGGTGTGTTGGTTTCAGCCAAGGAAGAAGGCAAACCGGCCATCGCTGTGAAAAAACGTCCTAAATCACTTGAGGCCGATGTAATCCGTTTCCTCAACGGCAGGGAGCATTGGATTGCACTTGTTGGCAAGCTCAACGGCGTTCCTTACGAGATTTTCACCGGTCTTGTTGATGATGATTCAAGGAGCATTCCTAAGAGCATCACTCACGGCTACATAGTCAAGGAAAAGGATATCAACGGTGGCAGCAGCCGTTATGATTTCCATTTTGTTGACAAATACGGATATACAAATATCGTTGGTGGCATATCGCACATGTTCAACAAGGAGTACTGGAATTATGCAAAGCTCATTTCCGGTGTCCTCCGTTACGGAATGCCTATTGTTGACGTGCTCAACCTGATAAACGGACTTTCACTTGATTCAGACGCAATCAACACATGGAAGAACGGAGTTGAGCGTTCACTCAAGAAATACATACCGGACGGAACACGTGACGAGTCAGGCAAGAAATGTCCTAAGTGCGGTGGCGATGACCTCATATATCAGGAAGGTTGTCTGGTTTGCAGAAACTGCGGATACAGCAAGTGCGGTTGATGATTCTTGAATTTGTATAATGATATATTATCCACACGCAAAAATCAACATAGGTCTGGAAGTTGTGAACAAGCGCAGCGATGGCTTTCACAACATCCAGACTCTTTTTTACCCCCTCTCCAAGGTCGAAGTTCTTTCGTTTGAGGAATTCCCTGCTGAGTGCTCTGAGAATTCAGATTTCAAATCTTGCAAACCTGAACACAGTGCTTCGGCCGCTTGCTATGACATACTTGAAATAGTGCCTTCTGCTACGCTCAGGATGAATCTTTACGGCATTACTTACCCTGGTGAGCCAATGGACAACATTTGCGTGAAGGCCTGGCAGCTTTTGAAGGAGGATTATCCCCAGTTGCCACCGGTTGAAATCTCCCTTTTCAAGAAAGTCCCAGTTGGGGCGGGCCTTGGAGGAGGCAGTTCAGATGGAGCCCGTGTGCTCACAGCCTTGAATGATATTTTTTCACTGGCGATGGATTCTCAAACGCTGGCTTCTTACGCCGCCCTTTTGGGCAGTGACTGTGCGTTCTTCATTTACGACCGTCCTATGATGGGCAGCGGGCGTGGTGAGATTCTTTCCGATTTCCCGCTTGATCTTGATGCAATGGGATATTGCCTGAAGCTGGTGCATCCGCCTTTCTTCATTTCAACCAAGGATGCGTACGGTGGAATAGTTCCGCGTGACAGATGGCCGCTTTGTACTGCGGTGTCCGTGGTGGATGAACGCACAGAATCGGGTCGTGAAGCCGATTCAGCGCATCAAAGACCGTCCTTGGAGGAATTGCGGAACAAATCTCTGGAGGAAAGATTGCTTGCAGGGGTGGAAACGTGGAAGGACACCATTGTGAACGATTTTGAAACCACGGTCTTTGCAAAGTATCCTCAACTGGCTTCGTTCAAGCAGATGCTCTATGACCAGGGCGCAGTTTATGCCGCAATGTCCGGAAGCGGCAGCACCATGTTCGGCATTTTCCGCAAGTGATTTCTTTTCCGCCTGATCACGGTCAGCTGGTCCTCCTTTCCGCTTGATTGCAGGTAACGCGCCCTGCAAAGAAAATTTTGCCTTTCCTGAGCAAAATTTTTTTGCAAGCCGGTCACCTGCCACTTGCGCCCCCTGTTTGCCGTTTCAACTTTGCTCGTTTGGTTGTGTCTTTGCTCACAATGCGC
>NZ_JBAELF010000046.1:0-5802 GCF_056211015.1 Candidatus Egerieousia sp. | reverse complement strand
CGTCAAGCCATGGAAGCCGGGGGTGCCTGAAGTCCCAGACCGCGAGGATGGGCCAAGGGCGAAACTGGTAACTGGGGCTAAGTCGTAACAAGGTAGCCGTACCGGAAGGTGTGGCTGGAACACCTCCTTTTTGGAGTTTGTCTGACTGATTATGACTGAGATTCTCATTTGTCTCTGCTGCTTGTTCTGTCTTTATATATAGTCTCGTAGCTCAGTTGGTTAGAGCACCACACTGATAATGTGGGGGTCCGCGGTTCAAGTCCGCGCGGGACTACTACTCCGGGGGACTAGCTCAGTTGGCTAGAGCACCTGCTTTGCAAGCAGGGGGTCAAGGGTTCGACTCCCTTGTTCTCCACCAAAGTTCATTTAAAAAGAGTCGTGAGACTCATAAAATCCTGGGGGACTAGCTCAGTTGGCTAGAGCACCTGCTTTGCAAGCAGGGGGTCAAGGGTTCGACTCCCTTGTTCTCCACTTTTCTTTTCCATTATATATATATTAGAAACTCGCACTTTGTTTAAGGCGGGTTTTTTATTTTTTTATAACTTTGTTACGTTATGAAAAAGCTATTTACATTATTCCTTTCAGTTTTCTGCTTTGCGTCCGTTCTATGCGCACAGAACTCAAATCTTACTCTTAGAGCATATATGGATGCTCCATACGATGGCCAATCAGTTGAGTCCTATTCAAAGGTTCTCTGGTACAACGAGAATACCGAAGAGTATTTCGTTTCTGACAGCCCTTATGGAACGCCTGAGAAATTGTTCACTTTCGTGCCTCAGGACGGTTATCCGTCCAGGAATTACACAACGGCTTTCCTTCCGAACGGAGATGTCCTTTTCATATATGACTCCCAGTTCGGCGGCGAGAAACTGACCGAAGAGGAATATTCCGCACCGTATTCGGTTGCAATGGACAACATGTACCGCAGGAACCCGATAATTGCTGTTGCAAGTGAGGGATACAAGCTGCATCTCATTGATTTCGGTGACAGGCTCAAACCTACAGGCTGGCTTCAGAACATTGGCCAGCACTATTCCTTCCGCCACAAGGCATTCTATTTTGCCGAATATACCAGAGGCAATCTGCTTTCCTGCAACGGATGGAAGGTGAGCGGTGATTTCACAAATCCGGACAATTGGCAGGTGAGAGCAGGCAGGCACATTCAGTTCCCTTACAACACAGGCACGAAGCATTTTCATATTGCCCAGGAGGACCCATATACCGGAGTCGTATATTTCAGCACCGGCGACAGGGATGCAGGTCTGTATGCCAGCACCAATGGAACAGATTTCGTCCAGCTTGACAAGAATGACAGGGCCAAATGGCGCATGCTCAACGCAGTCTTCACAAAGGACTATGTGTGGTGGGCATCCGATGACTGGACAGTGAACCATAGATTCTGGCGTTGTGCAAGGGGCAAGGACGGCGTGATAGACCCGCAGACACTCACGCTTATTCATCAGTTCTCCTTCTTTGATGTTGACAGCAGGGCAACCTACGGGAACATATATTTCAGCAAATACAATGCAATTGTTTTCCTGGACCGATGGGACGGAGGAAGCAAGCATATCACCGTGCTGCCTGTATATCTGTATGACATTGATTCAGGCAGAATGATAAAGGTCATGGACATCCAGAGGCGTGAAGGATTGTCGGAGAACGCAATGTGGGGCTTCCGCTGCCGTACCATGGAAATGTATCCCCAGGGCTCGAAAGCTGTTGTTTCATTCGATTCCATGCATCCCAATGAACTGCCTTTCTGCCGGAAGCCCGAAGACGAGAAAGGCGTGAACAATCTGGTGCTTAATCTTACAAAGGATGCTCAGGGAAACTATACTCTGTCGTTCGAGTCATTGTAAGCGCAGCATCTTAATTGCTATTCTGCTCCTTATGGGTTAAATTTGCAAACTTATAATCTTTAACTATCGCAAGTGTAAAAATGCCTGGAGGACTCATAGGCTTATTGCCAAAGGAATACAAGAGGAAATCTGTATGGATAGCTTTCTCTATCCTTTTGGGATCATTCCTGGATCTGCTCGGCATTGCAGTGATTCTTCCGGTATTCATAGTGCTGCTCAGCGGAGGGGATACCGGAAAATATCCCTTCATAGACAGAATGATGTCCATTCTGGCTCCTGACGGGGATATGGGAATATTCATACTTTGGCTGGGTCTGATCACAATAGTTCTGTTAAGTGTTAAGTTCATAGTGTCACAGCTTCTGCAACGTTATCAGACAAAGTTTGTGCTGGGTATCTATCAATATTTTTCAAGAAGGCTTTTCAAGGAATTCTATAGAAAGGGTCTTGGATTCATAAAGGATAAAGGTACGGTTGACCTCTCATACAAGATAAATGCTGTCTGCTACAGCGTGGCCACTCAGGTTCTGCTGCAGATGCTTTCACTTGTAGCCGAGGCTGTTGTGACAATAATAACTTTTGCCGTTATTGCCACCATTTCATACGTTTCGGCCCTGGCAATAATCATATCCCTCATACCATCCGTTGCCGTGTATTTCATGTTTGTGCGTGACCGGCTCATCCAGTACGGCAGGCTTGAGAACAGGGCGCGCTCCAATCAGTACCGCACTGTGCAGGAAACGTTCAGCAATTACTCCGCAGTAAGGATATACGGTGCCTTTGACAAGATGATGACCTTGTTTGACAGAGGACTTGAGATGATAAGCTATAGAAGGATAAAGTCGATACTCATAGGCAGAATCACAGGCTTCCTTATGGAAATCACCATAATAGTCTGCATATGTTTCCTCATACTGGCTTGCGGGCAGCAGTGGAGCAGGCTGAGTCTTTGGCTGGCGCTTTTCTGTGCAGGCGCAATCAGGATCCTGCCCGCCATACGCTCGATGCTCGGAAGCTATTCCAGCATCAAGAACAACAGTTACGCCGTTGAGATAGTTTCCGAGGCCCTCCTGCACAGCGATGGTAATGAAGATTCATCCGGCACAGCCGTTACGGAGGTATTCCACGGATTCAATGACAGGATATCCGTTGAACATCTGACATTTTATTTCAATGAGCATGAGCCTGTCCTGAACGATATATCATTCGAGATATCCAAGGGCGAAAGAGTAGGGTTCAGGGGCGTGTCAGGGCGTGGAAAATCCACTTTGTTCAATCTTATGCTGGGTCTGTACCCGCCGGTTTCAGGCAGAGTTGCCGTTGATGGCATGACCCTCAATGAAAATAACGCTGATTCCTGGCTGGAAATGGTGGGCTATGTACCACAGGACGTGCAGCTTCTTAACCGGTCAATAGCGGAGAATGTGGCCTTCAATGTGCTTTTTGATGTAGAGGATCTGCGGCCTCTGACTGTCAGGGAACTGCTTACCGAGAAGAAGGACAAGAACCAGCATTTTGAGATTGATGATGAAATACGTGAAAGGATAATGCGTGCTCTGGAGCAGGCGCAGCTGCTGGATTTCGTCAATTCTCTTGAACATGGCATATATACAGTGATAGGTGAAGGCGGCTGCAAGGTCTCAGGAGGCCAGAAGCAGCGTCTTGGAATTGCGCGTGCGCTCTTCAAGAAGCCTCAGCTGCTTTTCCTTGATGAAGCCACCAGCTCGCTTGATTCGCATATGGAAACCGAAGTGAACAATGCAATAGAATATGTTTCAAGGATGGATTCCGAACTTACAATAATCACTATTGCGCACAGGGAGACATCACTGGCATATTGTGACAGAATCATTGATTTGTAATTTATGGAAAAGGAGAAATACGGAACCGCATCATCTGTGGTGCTTGATAACAACGAATACTTTGCACTTGTGCAGGAGGAGATGCACAATGGCAACAAGGTTGTTTTCACGGCAAAGGGTCACAGCATGACTCCTTTTCTCAGGCATGAGCGTGATTCAGTGGAACTTGTTCTGCCAAACGAGGAAAATGTCAAGGAGCATGCAATCGTGCTTTTCACTTTGCATGGCAGATATATAATGCACCGTATCCTTAATATAGATTATGTGATTCCCGGTGCTGTGAATGACAAGGATGTCCTTACCATTCAAGGAGACGGAAATATCAAGGGTCAGGAGATAGTCACGCGTGATGCTGTCATAGGCGTGGTTGCAAAACTCCTCAGGAAGAGAAGGAACGGCAGTTACCGCACAATTGACTGCAATGGACGACTCTTCAAGGCTGCTACTGCAATATGGCTCTTCCTTACCCCCGTAAGACGGTACATCCTTGCTATCAGAAGACGAATACTTAAATACATATTTCACTATGAATAAAATGAAAACGGTGCTTATGGCAATATCGATACTTGCCCTGGCATCCTGCTCGTATCTCAAGGAGAAACAGGAAATGAAAAAAATGAATGAATGCAAGACTTACTTTGAATCTGTAGTGAAGGAACTGTCCGATGTTTCAAAGTATTATGGCAGGAACGCTTACGAAAATGGAGACATCTTTGCAGCCAAATACATCATTGACCAGGTTCGTGAAATGGGTGCAATGCCTGCATCAAAGTCATCAATGGCCATTGAGGACTGCTTCATGCACACACAGGAGGTCCAGCCTCCATATAAAGCCCATATTTATAACATAGGGCTGGAACGTTGGAGCGGAATGGTTGAAAACGGATACGAGAGAACTCCTGAATATGACAAATACGTGCCATATCTTCAGAATTTCAGCTTTGATTTGAATGTAATGCGCAGCAGTATGAAACTTGTGGTTGACGGCAAGAAAATGGAGCCGACTGTGGATTTCATTGCCAAGGAGTTCAGCCCTACCTGCCATGGAAAATTCGAGATCAAGTATCTTGAAGACAAATATTACACCGAGGAACTTTTCGTGAAACACCTGAACAGCGGTGCGTACAAGAATGCGTTCGTTGTTGTTGACTGGGCCAAGTACAACACCCTTCCTTTTGAATCGCATATGGAAAGATATATCCCTTATCTGATGCCGCTTGACAAAGTTGGCGGAATAATCCTCAAGGATGATGCAGGTTCGTATGCTCCAAACGTTCTTTTCCCTTATTTCAAGGCAAGAGCGCATTATGTAACGCCTGAGCCGGTCCTTATGGTGAACGGAGCTTTCCCTGATGATGCCAAGGAACTTGAAATAGACATTGTGTCACAGATGTATCCAAGACATGACGCCCATAATGTGGTTGCATTCCTCCCGGGAACCGGCAAAAATGCGAAGGATGACGAGTGCATCACTTTCATTGCTCATTATGACCATCTCGGCTGTATGGGCAAGGAGAATGTCTTCCCTGGAGCCAATGACAACGCTTCCGGTGTTGCAATGCTTCTTTCCTTCATCAAATACTGGAGCAAAACCGAGCATAGCATGCCTCTTCAGTTCATCTTCCTTGATGCCGAGGAATCCAATCTGCTTGGTGCATTCTTCTATGCAGCCAATCCTGTCATTCCACTTGACAGGATAAAATGCGTTATCAACTGTGATATGGTGGGAGACAGCGGTGACAATCTTCATTGCCAGTGCGAGCAGGACGGACAGTGGATAATTGATTCACTCAAGAAAATCAACGATGAGTATGCAGACGGTTTCAAGGCATTTGACCTGGAGGGCGTTGATGACAACTCCGACCATTATGCATTCGAGCAGGCAGGTGTTCCTTCAACCTACTTCGAGACAAAGGGCGAGTTCTATGACCATTATCATACACCAAGGGACACTTATGAGCATTTTACATCGTGCAACTATCATCGTCTGTTCCATATGTTCACAACTTTTGTAAACAGTTTCAATTGCAATTCTGCCCGATAGGCCTTAAATTTGCGTGATATTATGCATTGTAAACAAA
>NZ_JBAELF010000045.1:0-2012 GCF_056211015.1 Candidatus Egerieousia sp. | reverse complement strand
TTAAAATGCAAAAAGCCACAATCTTCATACAAATACTTTGCCGTATCCTTCTGCCCCTTGCAGTTCTTCAATCTTGTGGAGGGGGGACGGAATATGCCCGGCTTACAGGATACGCCCAGGGAGGTGTCTATTCCGTCATCTTTAATTGCGAAGGGGTAGAAGCATCGAGGGATGAACTCCAGACAGGTGTGGATTCGATACTTGCTGCGATTGACAATTCTCTGTCAGGATATAATAAGTCTTCCATACTCAGCCGGTATAATGCAGGGGAGAATCCACGTACAGATGCGATATTCAATGATGTGATGGATCTGTCTCATAGATACAAAGACGAGACCGGTGGAGCATTGGACTGTGCCGCAGGTCCCCTGTTCGATATATGGGGCTTCGGATTTGAAGGCGAATCTTTTCCCGACAGCAGCTCCGTGCTTAAGGCCATGGCCCTTGTATCATTGGAAAAATCATTCAATTTCAATGCAATAGCACAAGGCTACAGTTGTGACCTCGTGGCATCATACCTTCGTGGCAATGGAGTTGAGGATTTGCTTGTGGACATCGGTGAAATATATTGCCGCGGCGTTAATGCTTCCGGGAAGCCATGGACCATCGGGATAGATTCCCCTTTTGACGGAAATGAGAGCCCCGGGCAGTCGCTTCAGAATGTAATTTTTGCGCCGGAAGACGGGTGTGGGGTGGTTACGTCGGGCAATTATAGGAAGTTTTATGTCAGGGACGGGAGAAAATACGCCCATACAATCGACCCGAGGACAGGCTATCCTGTAACGCATAATCTTCTAAGCGCAACCATAATTGCTCCTACAGCAACCGATGCTGACGCATATGCCACATACTGTATGGTGATAGGCCTTGATGAGGCCAGGGCTTTTATTGAGAGCCGGGATGACTTGGAGGGCTACCTGATATTTGATGATGGGAGTGGGATGGCGGAATGGCATTCTACAGGCTTCAAATTGAAGACAGATTGATTTTTATTTTGAATAATTCTAAAAAAGAATTACTTTTGTACATCAGTAAATTAATTAATTCAATATATTTATTAATTATGGCAAACAAGTACGCCGGCACCCAGACCGAGAAAAACCTGGAAGCTGCATTTGCAGGGGAGTCACAGGCTCGCAACAAATACACATACTTTGCATCAAAGGCCAAGAAGGAAGGTTATGAGCAGATTGCCGCACTTTTCCTCAAGACTGCTGAGAATGAGAAGGAGCACGCAAAACTCTGGTTCAAGGAACTTAATGGCATAGGGGATACCGCGGAGAATCTTGCCGCCGCAGCTGCCGGTGAGAATTATGAGTGGACCGATATGTACGAAAGCTTTGCCCAGACCGCTGAGAAAGAAGGTTTCACAGCACTTGCTGCGAAGTTCCGTCTGGTTGCAGCTATCGAGAAGCATCACGAAGAGCGCTACCGTGCACTTCTGAAGAATGTCGAGACTGCTGAGGTATTCAAGAAATCTTCAGTGAAGGTTTGGGAGTGCCGCAACTGCGGACATATCGTTGTTGGAGTGTCCGCTCCTGAGGTTTGGCCTACCTGGGCTCATCCTCAGAGCTATTTTGAAATCAACGCGGAGAACTATTGATAACATACTTACGTTACATTTCACTGATGGTCTCCAGTATTCTGACCAGCAGTCCGAATATGTAATCGCAGGCATTTACCAGAGGGTTGCAGCTTAGTTTGCAGCCCTTTGCCGTTATTGTGACCATCGACAGAAGAATGGCGGCTTCAGTGACAGGAAGGGCCAGTATGTTCGCCAGAAGGAAATGCCGGGGGAAGCTGTGGAAATAATACCAGGAGAGGGGAGCGGTGAATGCCTGGCAGGAGATGGTGATGGCGGATGCATCCCACATTTTCTTCAGGATGCCCGGTCTGCGCCCTTGATGGAACCACTTTTGCACCGGGATTCCGAGCAGGAATATGCCTGCCATTGCAAGATATGAAAGTTGAAATCCTACGGACCTCACTACGCCAGGCATTGCGACCATTTG